>CABUZF010000324.1 GCA_902495985.1 uncultured Collinsella sp. | reverse complement strand
GGCCCGCGGGCGCATCATGTTGCAGATGCACTCGATGTAGAACTCGCGACAGAGCGGATAGGGGCTCCTCAGCAAAAAGTCGTAGTCGCCAGCCAGAATCTGCTCAAACTCGCCGCGCGTAAGTGGCGCATCCTCCTTGTAGATCCAGCTGCCGTACTTCTTTTTGCGCTCGAGCTTAATCACCTTGTCGCTGCCGTTATAGATGCGCACGCGATACTTTTTGCGCATGAGAATACCGGCGTCTTTTTCCTCGTAGGCCGAGTTGCAGTAGTCGTCAAAATACAGGCTGCGAATGGTGTAACCACCCGCCCGTGTATGCTTGTCCAGCTTAAACACCGGCGCCATGCGACAGGCAAGCGCAGTGTGCTCGCCCTCGTTAATGAGATATTTGAGCTCGTGGCGGTAACGCTCCTGCGTGGCACGCACAGGCGGGGCCGCCCAGCGCTCAAGCAGCGCGCTAGCCCTCCTCATACGTGTCCTCCACGACCTTACCGCCGTCTTGCACGTAAAAACACTTCATGCCGTAGTGCTTGCCGTCGTCGGTCACATAGTAGTCAAACGCATCTTGCGTATAGCCGTCGGAGTTGGTGGCACGCACGCGCACAAAATACTGGCCGGTATCGGGCGCATCGCAGGTCACCTCGGGAAGCAGCACGTCCTCGGCCTTAAAGACCACATCGCCAATGGCATAGTCGCGCGCCAGCTCCACGGTGTAGCGAATGTCGCGCGCCTCAAAGTCGTAGGACGCATCCCAATTAATACGCAGCTTGCCGTTATCGATCTGCGGCACACCGATGTAGAACGGCATGGGCTTTTTATAGCTCTCGCGGAAGCTCTTATAGTTCTCTTCGATCTCGGCCGGAATCGCCGCGGCGATCTGCTCGTATTGATCCTTGGTGACAGGCAGATTATCGATATCGGGTGAAGCAAAGACTAGCGATTCGGTAACCTCGCGATAATGCTTGATCATCTTGGTCAGGCGCGTCTCGGTCAAATACGTACGCAGGTCCTTGACGGCGCGATCGAGCTCACCGCGTAACGCCTTGCTGCGCAGCGCACGATTGAATAGCACGTTGCCCCAGTAGTTGCTTACGCCGCGCTCCCAGCTCGCATAATCCGAGAACCCCGTCAGGCTCAGCTCAAGCTTACGCAGCATGCCGTCGTTATCCCAATCCAAGATGTACCAGACCTTGGAGTTAAGCGGGCTGTACAGATAGCAGTTGCGGTTCTGCGTATCGCAGTTGCCCGTCAGGATCTGAAACGCCAACCAATAGACCAGGTTCTCGGTATCAAAGTAGGTGTCGAGCACGTCATCGATCTTTTGCGATTCGTCGTTGAGTGCATCGAGCATCTCGATGAGCTTGGTGTGGTCCGTATCGCCCTTAATCTCGAGCATGCCTTCAAAGCTTGCCTGGTTGTAGTCGGGATCATCGGCAAGCTTAATGGTGTCCTCGTAGCGATGGAAATCAAAGCTGTTCACCTTGTACAGGTGCCCGCTCTTATCTAGGCCATGTGCCTTAAGGGCCGTCTTGTTGAGCTGCTCCACCTGCGTAAACAGGCCGTAGTCCTCAAAGGTATCGTTGGACTTTTCGGTCTGGTCGCACACCCACAGATGCACAAACTGCGTGCGCAGGCCCATCATCTGGGGAATCCCGCGGATAAGGTCATAGGCCATCTTGTTGCGAAAACGCATACCCTCGCCCATGTGCTTGTTGAGCGCAATCGCACGCTGCTGGCGCCAGGTACCTTTTCCTTTTTTGAACTCCACCTTGTAATTCTTCTGCGTATAACCGCTCGACGTCTGGCCACGCACCTGCACGGTAGCATTAGGCGCTTCCTCGCCATAGCCAACCTCGCCGGCCACCGGGCCGTCTTCGTCGCCCGCCTGCAAAAGCCCCATTACCTGATAGCGCGTCACGCCCATGTCGGCGTAGTCATACACCGAGTACGTATTGATCTCGGCCCAGCTGTGGTCGGTGTTCTCGGAGCTGTTACCGCGCGAGACCGTCAGGTACATGGTCACAATACCCGAGTCGTCGTAGACCTCGTACAGCTCATCTTTATCGCGCAGGTGCTTGGTGCCGTC
>CABUZF010000323.1 GCA_902495985.1 uncultured Collinsella sp. | reverse complement strand
TGTACGTAAGCTGCTCGACCGGGGTCTTCTCTGCCATATCTGTTTCCTTTCCTGAAGGTTTATCGCTATGAAACGCGGTCTACTCGACCGTATCGACCGTTGCCGCAACGCTACCGTCTGCCATGCGCACGCGGATGGCGTCGCCGGGCTTAAAGGTCTTGGCGCTCGTGGCCACGCCATCATCGCTGTACGCGATGGAATAGCCGCGGGCAAGCACCTTGAGCGGCGACAGGGCATCAAGCGACGCGGCAGCTCGGCCCAGGTCGGACGCGGGCTTACTGAGCATCGTGCGCCCCTGATGCTCCAGACGGGAACTCGCAAGCGTGAGCGCATGGCGCTTGCCATCGAGCCCCGAGGTGCTTGTAACCAGACGCTCGGGCAAGCGCTCAAAGTTGGAGCGGAATGTCCCGACCGAGCGTACTATGGCGCCCGACAGGCGATCAGCAGTCAGCGCAAGCTCCGATTCGCGACGCTCAACCATAAATGTGGGGTCGTTGAGGCACGGGCGGCACGCAGCCGCATCGAGTGCATCGCCCAAGCGAGCCGAATAGGTATCCCAGGCACGGCGACCACGCTGATCGAGCATCTCCAGGTCGACCTGGGCCGACCCAATCATCGATGCCATCGCGGCACCCAGGCGCTGATGGCGCGCCTCGAGTACATCGGCCAACTCCGTCATAGCCGGCGCCACCGATTCTGCCGCCGCCGTGGGCGTGGAGGCGCGGCGGTCGCTCACCATGTCGCAAATCGAGGTATCGGGCTCATGGCCAATGCCGGTCACCACGGGCACAGGACAAGCCGCCACCGCACGGGCAAGCTCCTCGTCGTTGAAGGTCATGAGGTCCTCGAAGGAGCCGCCGCCGCGCACCAGCAAGATGCAGTCGGGCGCTGGCGTGATGGCGGCGGCACGGCGCAGGCCCTCAATAAGCTCGGCCGGCGCACCCTCGCCTTGAACCTTAGCGCCCACGCAGACGAGCTCGACGAGCGGGTTGCGACGACGCAATGTGCGCTTGACGTCGTCGATTACGGCACCCGAAAGCGAGGTAACGACCGCCACGCGGGAGCAAAACACCGGGATGCGGCGCTTACGCGCTTCGTCCATCAGGCCCTCGCGGCGTAGCTTTTCGGCCAGTTGCGCCACTTGTTGACGCAGCAGACCCTCCCCCGCCAGCGAAAACGAGCGAGCGACAAAGCTCATGCGGCCCGTGGCCTTATAGAGATTGAAGCTGCCCTTAAAGCTCACCTGCATGCCGTCGCGCAGATCGAACGTGCGCTTGAGATAGGCGCCCTTCCAGATGATGCAGTCGACGGCCGCCGAGTCGTCCTTGATCTGAAAGTAGCAGTGGCCGCTTCGGGCGTTGGGACCACGAAAACCCGTGACCTCGCCCAAAACGCTCAGCTGCGGAATGGCATCGAGCGCGCCGGCGGCGATCTCCACCGCCTGGCTCACGCTGAGCTCCTTGCGCTCCTGATCGTCCGAACCGTCGAACTCGGCGGAAACGGCATTGCCGGTTAGATTCCAGCCCGCCACGCAGCCTCCTTTCGTCATCGTGCACATGGGCTCCGGCCCTGCGCAAATTCAAGTCCAACACATAGTACAGCGCCGCGGGGACACGAATCCCCGCGGCGCCTGCCTGTCCCATTTGTTATCGGTTGGAGTTTCTGTTGTAGCGAGCCATAAGATAGAGCAGCTGAATAATCGAGGTGAGCGCCGCAGCCACATAGGTAAGCGCGGCGGCCGTCAGCACCTTCTTGGCACCGTTGACCTGCTTGGAGCTCATACCCGACTGCTCAATATACGCCACGGCACGCCGGCTGGCATCAATCTCAACCGGCAGCGTAACCAGTTGGAACAGCACGCTAAACGAGAAGAAGATCAGTGCGAGGGTCGTGAGTCCCGCGATGTTCATAAACAGGCCCAAGAGCAACACGATGGTCCAGGTGTTCTGGGTAAAGTTGACGACCGGCACGAGGGCGGTGCGAACCTTCATCATGGCGTAACCGCTTTGACGCTGGGCGGCATGGCCCGCCTCGTGGCAGGCGACGGCAACGCTTGCGACCGACCCGCCCGAACGGTTGGCATCCGAGA
>CABUZF010000322.1 GCA_902495985.1 uncultured Collinsella sp. | reverse complement strand
AGCCGTCGATGATGGCGGTGACGTCCGCCAAAGAACGGTGGTGATGGTGGTGGGCGTGATGGTGACCCTCGTGGCCATGGCCGTGGGTCTCATGATCATGCTCATGGCAGTGCTCATGCTCGTCATGGTCATGATGGTGGTGCTCGTGCTCGTGCGTGTGCTCGGCAGCTGCTTCGTTGCCGTAGAGCCATGCCATGTCGTGGTCGTGGTTCTCGAGCTCTTCTGCCAGCTGAACGTCGAAATCGCAGGCGTCGATGCCATGCTTGTTTACGCGCGTGACGGCGATCGTAAAGCCGTCGACCGGCAGTGTGGCGAGCTGTTCGCGCAGGTGCTCCTCGCTGGCGCCCAGGTCGAGCAGGGCCGCGACGGTCATATCGCCGCTGATGCCCGAGGTGCCGTCGATGATAAGCGTGTGCTGATGATTGGACATGGAATGCTCCTTAGCGGGCGCGGGGTGTGCCGGCGCTCAGATGATTGATAAGACTTGCCTGGTAAGCGGCGCCAAAGCCGTTGTCGATATTGACGACCGAAACGCCGCTGGCGCAGGAGTTGAGCATGGCGAGCAGTGCGGCTACGCCACCAAAACTTGCGCCGTAGCCCACGCTGGTGGGAACGGCGATGACCGGACAGCTCACCAGGCCGCCGATAACGCTCGCCAACGCGCCCTCCATGCCGGCGATGGCGATGACCACCTGTGCCTGGGCAAGTTCCTCGGCATGCGCGAGTAGGCGGTGCAGGCCGGCGACGCCTACGTCGTAGAGGCGGTCGACCTCGTTGCCATAGAACTCGGCCGTCAACGCGGCTTCCTCGGCGACGGGCAGGTCGCTCGTGCCGGCGCAGGCGACGACGATGCGTCCGTTGCCGGTAGGGGAGGGCTTGCCGCCCACGAGGGCGAGCTGCGCGTCCGGGACATATCCCGGGTCGATGCCGTTGCCGAGGAGCTCCGAGGTGCGGGCTGCCTTTTCGGCATCCAGGCGCGTGACCAGGATGCGCTCCTGGCCGGCATCGCGCAGCGCTTCGATAATGGCGGCAATTTGCTCGGCGGTTTTACCGGCACCGTAGACAACCTCGCCGGCTCCCTGGCGCACTCCGCGCGAAAGATCGAGCTGCGCAAAGCCTAAATCGGCGGTCGGAGCCGTCTGGATGCGTGTGAGGGCGTCGACAGGGGTGACTGATCCGCCGGCAACATCGCTCAGCAACTGCTCAAGATCTCGCTTATCCATATATGTTCCCTTCGACGGCGCAAAGTCTAGCACTCAAAGGGTGTTTTTCCGAACACTAAGACAAAATTGTTCGGAAACTATAGGACAGACTGATTCAATTGTTAGACAGATCGGCTAGTCGCGCAGGATGATGTCCATGGCGAGCATCAGGTTGCGCTCGTCGATGGCAAACGGGGCTGCCTCGCGCGTCTTGGGCTTGGCGCAAAACGCGATGCCCGTGCCCGCGGCCTGGATCATGGGGATGTCGTTGGCGCCGTCGCCGATCGCGACGGTATGGGTCATGTCGACACCGCACTCAACTGCCCAGTCCAGCAGCTGGATGAGCTTGGACTCCTTGGTCACAATGTCGGCAGCCAACTTACCGGTGAGCTTGCCGTCCACGACCTCCAGGCGGTTAGCGAGGCAAAAGTCGATACCCGCGGCAGCCACGATCTTGTCAGCGACCTCGTGGAAGCCGCCGCTTACCACGCCGACCCTCCAGCCCTTGCTGTGCGCCGAGCGCACAAGCTCCAGCGCGCCGGGGGTAAACGTCACGCGCTCAAACGTGCGCTCGAACACGCTCTCGTCCAGGCCGGCGAGCAGCCCCACGCGCTTCTCGAGCGCTTGCTTAAAGTCCAGCTCGCCGCGCATAGCGCGCTCGGTGATTTGCGCAACTTGCTCGCCTACGCCGGCCTCCTCGCCCAACAGGTCGATGACCTCCTGGTTGATGAGTGTGGAGTCGATATCCATAACGATGAGGCGTACAGTCATGGCGGGCCTTTCCGAGTGCAGTTGTATTGGGGCACATTGTCGCACGCGGCGCGCCTGGGCGACGGCCAGGCCGCGTCAATTGTTTCGTCTCCGTCAAGTCTATGGGCAAGAGTTACTTTT
>CABUZF010000321.1 GCA_902495985.1 uncultured Collinsella sp. | reverse complement strand
GCCGCCTTGCCGCCAAAGATGATGGTGACGGGGTGCTTAGGTCTGTTGCCGTTCTTGATATCGAGGTACTTCCAGATGATGTAGAGCGCGAGCATCTGCTGGCGCTTGTACTCGTGGATGCGCTTGACCTGGACGTCGATGATGGCGTTGGAGGGAATGGTCACGCCCTGCTCGAGCGCCATGAACTGGCGCATGATGGCCTTGGCCTCGACCTTGGTGGCGGCCAGGCGCTCAAGAACGTCCTTGTCGTCGGCGAACTTGGCGAGTTTGCTCAGATCGCCGGTGCTGCGCCAGTCGGTGCCGATCACATCGTCGAGCAGGCTGGCGAGCGCGGGGTTGGCCCCATGAATCCAGCGGCGGAAGGTGATGCCGTTGGTCTTGTTGGAGAACTTCTCGGGATAGATCTCGTAGAACGGATGAAGCTCGGTGTCCTCCAGGATCTTGGTGTGGAGGGCGGCTACGCCGTTGATGGAGAAGCCAAAGTGGATGTCCATGTGGGCCATGTGGACGGTGTCGTGCTCGTCGATGATGGCGACGCGCGGGTCATCGTGCTCGGCCTTCGCGACCTCATCGAGCTTGACGATAATGTCGGCGATGACAGGGGAGACCTTCTGCAGGCTGGCGAGCGGCCACTTCTCGAGCGCCTCGGCAAGAATCGTGTGGTTAGTGTAGGCGACCATGGAGCGTACGATGGTCACGGCCTCGTCAAACTCGATGCCATGCTCGGTGGTGAGCAGGCGAATGAGCTCGGGGATGACCATGGTGGGGTGCGTGTCGTTAATTTGGACCACGGCGTAGTCGGCCAGATCGTGCAGGTTGCTGCCGCGCTCGACGGCCTCGTCGATCAGGAGCTGGGCGGCGTTGCTCACCATGAAGTACTCCTGGTAGATGCGAAGCAGGCGGCCCTGCTCATCGGAATCATCCGGATAGAGGAACAAGGTGAGGTTCTTGGCGATCTCGGTCTTGTCGAAGTCGATGGAGCTGCCGGGGACCAGGCCGTCGTCGACGCTCGCCAGGTCGAACAGTCGCAGGCGGTTCTTGGTGGGCTGGCCGTAACCGGGCACATCGATGTTGACGAGCTTAGAGGTAACGGCAAAATCGCCGAACTCGACGGTGTAGGAGCGGTCATCGTCGACTAGGATGTCCTGTTCACCGAGCCACTCGTCGGGGACGGCCTTCTGCTGGTTGTCGACAAAGCGCTGACGGAACAGACCGTAGTGATAGTTGAGGCCCACGCCATCGCCGGTCAAGCCCAGTGTGGCGATGGAATCCAAGAAGCACGCGGCCAGGCGACCCAGGCCACCGTTGCCGAGCGACGGCTCGACCTCGAATTCCTCGATCTTGTTGAGGTCGTGGCCTGCGGCGGTGAGCTGGTCCTTAACCTCGTCGTAGATGCCGAGGTCGATCATATTGTTGATGAGCAGCTTGCCGATCAAAAATTCGGCGGAAATGTAATAGAGCTTTTTCTTGCCGTTGTTGAGCGGGCAGGCGGCGGAGCGCTCTTGCACGAGTTTGACCAGCAGCTTGTAAATGCGACGGTCGTCGAGCTGCTCGAGCGAGGTGCCAAAAGACTGCTCGGCGAGTTCCATGAGGTTAATTTGGGGCATGTTTTCTCCTGTGATGGGTTGTTTCATGTCTGCAATTCATAAGAAGCCCGCGCGAGGGGATTGGGGTGGCCTCGCGCGGGAAAAGCAAGCGCGTCCGCACGGTGGGGAGGGGTCGGGCGCGGTAGCTCCTATTGAGGAAGCTCGATTTCGGCTTCCGATGGGATGCGGAAGTAGGTCTCGGTCCAGTCGGTGAGTTTGTGCTCGATCTCGCGGGTGATGGCGCCGTCGAGCATGCGCCAGGTCCAGTTGCCGCCCAACGTGGCAGGGGTGTTGATGCGCGCCTCGTTGCCCAAGTTGAGCAGGTCCTGCATGGTGTAGATGCACGTGTCGCTCACGCTGGCGGCGATGGTGCGGTTGAGTGCATCGGCCATGGGCTCGCCGGCCTGCTGGTGGGTGTACAGGGCTGCCTGCTCGCGCTGACGCGGGGTGGCCGTTCCCTCAAACCAACCGCGCGCCGTCTCGTTGTCGTGGGTGCCCACATAGGCGACGGTGTTG
>CABUZF010000320.1 GCA_902495985.1 uncultured Collinsella sp. | reverse complement strand
GGACTTGGTGCCCAGGCCGCGCTTTTCCATCTCCTGCACGAGCTTGCCCTGGCTGTAGCGCGCGGGCGGCTCGGTCTGCTTGGCTTCGAGCTTAATGTCAAACACGTCGACCGTATCGCCCTGCTCCAGCGGCGGCATCTGCTCGTCGCGCTTGAGTCCATACGGATACGCTTCGCGGAAACCGGGGGTCACGAGCACATCGCCCGAAGCCACGAACGGCTCGCCGTTCACATCGAGCTCGAGCTTGGTGTTCTCGATGGTCGCGGGACCCATGAGCGTCGCCAGGAAGCGGCGGGCGATGAGGTCGTAGAGCTTGCGCTGGCCGCCGTCGAGCGTGGAAGGATCGCCCTCGCCCGTGGGGTAGATAGGTGGGTGGTCGGTGGTCTCGACTTTACCGCGCGTGGGCTTCATGGGACCAGCGAGTACCTTTTTGCACACGGGCGCCAGCGCCGGGTTGATCTTTGCCAGGTCACTCACCACGGCGCCCAAATCGAGCGTCGCGGGATACACGGTGTTGTCGACACGCGGGTAGCTGATGAGACCCGCCATGTAGAGGGACTCGGCGATGCGCATGGTACGCGCAGGCGAGATGCCCTCGGCCGCGGCGGCGGCCTGCAGCGAGGTCGTCGCAAACGGCGTGGGCGGCTGCTGCTTGCGGGAGCGCTTGGTCACCGCGGCGACGGTCGCCGTCCTGGCGCCGTCGACGTGACCATACGCCGTCTCGGCAGCATCCTTGTCGGTAAAACGCGCTGTCTTGTGCGCGATCTTAAAGCGATCATCCTCGGCAGCGCCCTGCGCAGCACCCATGCCGCGAATCTGCCAATAGTCCTCGGGCACAAACGCCATGCGCTCGCGCTCGCGCTCGACCACCAGGGCAAGCGTCGGTGTCTGCACGCGGCCGGCGGAGCGCACGTTGCCGAAGCCGCCGAACTTGGCGAGCGTCAGGTAGCGCGTGAGCACCGCACCCCAAATGAGGTCGATGTGCTGACGGCTCTCGCCAGCGTCGGCCAGATTCTGGTCGAGCGAGACGAGATTATCGAAGGCCTGCGTGATCTCGGCCTTGGTAAACGAAGAGTACTGGGCGCGGGCGACCGGCAAGTCGGGCGCAACCTCGCGCACCTTGTTGAGGGCGTCCGAACCGATCAGCTCGCCCTCGCGATCGAAGTCCGTAGCGATGATGACGCTGTCGGACTTCTTGGCAAGGTTCTTGAGCGAGCGGATGAGTTCCTTCTCGGCCGGCAGCTTAATGACGGGTGCCCAGGTGAGATACGGCAAGCTCTCGAGCTTCCAGCCCTTGATGGAGATGCCGTCGGCAAGAAACGGCTTGCGCTTGGTGTCGTAGGGCGGACGAGCCAGGCCATCGGGCATGTCGGCCGGCAGCATCTCGCCGTCCTCAGTAACCGAATACCAGCCCAGCTTTTTATCGAACAGCACGCTGTCGCAAAAATCGGGCGCAAGGATGTGACCGGCAAGACCGATCGTCACGCACTCCTCGCCCTTCCACTCAAAACGGTAGATGGCGGTGTTGTACACCTTGTCCTTTTTGGGTTTACCCGTGGACAGACGCTCGGCAATCTGCCGCGCGGCGTCGTTTTTCTCGGCGATGATGAGCTTCAAAAGAGGCTCCTATCTCGTGTCTCTGCGGCTACGCCCGCCCGTATGGCGGCCGATTTACGCCCTTGCTTGCTCGATCTGCCCGATGAGCCAATCGCACCAGGCATCCATGCCCTCGCCCTTGCGCGCGCTCACGGCAAACCGCGGCGCCTGCGGATTGAGGTCATCGAGTGTCTTAGTATACCTATCCATGTCAAAATCGAAAGCCGGGGCCACGTCGACCTTATTGAGCAGCTGCGCGCCGGCGTGCTGGAAGATGCCCGGGTACTTGATGGGCTTGTCGTCGCCCTCGGGCACCGAGAGAATCATGATGGACAGGTTCTCGCCCAGGTCAAAGTCGACCGGGCAGACCAAGTTGCCCACGTTTTCGATAAAGATGACGTCGATGTTCTCCAGACCGACGGCCTGGTCGAACGCGTCAACGGCCTCCATGATCATGTTGCCCTCGAGGTGGCACAGGCCGCCCGTGTTGATCTGGATGGCGGGCATGCCGGCTTCCTTCATGGTGATGGC
>CABUZF010000319.1 GCA_902495985.1 uncultured Collinsella sp. | reverse complement strand
GCAGTACGGCAAAAACTGCCGATAGACATCGCCACCACCGATCACCCAGGCAACGGGCTCATCGGCAACCGCGGCGAGCGCCTCGTCGATACTATGCACCACGTCGACGCCCTCGGGAGCAAAGCTCTCGTCGCGGGTGAGCACGATATTGCGACGGTTCTTGAGCGGACGCCCGCCGGGAAAACTCAGCAGGGTCTTGCGCCCCATAATAACCGGGCAACTTTTGGTGCACGCCACAAAATGGCGCATGTCGGCGCGATTGGACACTACCATATCGCCCTCGCACCCAATGCCCCAGTCGTCACACACGGCGACGATAGCAGATAGCTTACACGTCATGAGCGCCACCTACACTGCAATGGGAATGTTCTTGACCTGCGGGCCGTGCTCGTAGCCCTCGACGATCAGGTCGTCGGTCGTAAACGCGTAGAAATCGTGCACATCAGGGTTGAGCGTTACCTTGGGCGCAGCAAACTGCGGACGCTCGATAAGCTCGCGAACGATATCGACATGACGGTCGTAAATGTGGGCATCGGCGATCACGTGCAGCAGCTCACCGGGAATCATATCGACCGACTGCGCGACCATCATCAGCAAAATGGCGTACTGGCACACGTTCCAGTTGTTCGCGGCCAAAATGTCCTGGCTGCGCTGGTTGAGAATCATGTTGAGCGTCGGCTTGTCGTCCTGAGGACGCTGCGTCACGTTATAGGTCACGCTATAGGCGCATGGATAAAGGTGCATCTCGGACAGATCGCTAAACACGTACGTATTGGTCATAATGCGGCGACTATACGGCGTGTGCTTAAGGTCGTACAGTACACGGTCAATCTGGTCGAAGTCGCCCTCGGCGTAATGGCTCTTCTGACCAATCTGATAGCCGTAGGCTTTACCGATGGAACCGGTCTCATCGGCCCACTCATCCCAGATATGGCTGTTGAGGTCATGGACGTTATTGGACTTCTTTTGATAGATCCACAGAATCTCGTCCATGGCAGACTTAAGCGCCGTACGACGCAGGGTGAGCGCGGGGAACTCCTCGCGCAGATCATAGCGCGCCGTGACACCAAAGTTTTTAATGGTATAGGCAGGGGTGCCGTCCTCCCACACCGGGCGGACCTTTTGGCCCTCGGTGGTGGTGCCATGGTCCAAGATATCGCGGCACATGGTTACAAACTGTTGATCAGCTTTGCTCATTGACCCTCCTGTCAGTCGCCTACAAGCGAGATTCATTGTAGCCCAGGCGCACGCGGCCCCACAGCCCAAACATAAGCCCTCATTTTCTGACATATGCCAGAAATTCATTGCGCAAATCTGCACGTTCGCTATTCTATTGTTGACATATGTCAGATAAGGAGTGCGCATGGCAGGAAGACGCGAGAAACTGCGCCGCGTCGGGATCATCCCCGAATATCGCGGTTTTACCCCCGATGGCCTGGCGAGCGGCGATGCCATCGATATGACAGTCGACGAGCTCGAGGTGCTGCGCCTGTGCGACTTGGAAGGCCTTAACCAAGAGGCAGTCGCCCAGCACATGGGCATTGCCCGCGCCACGGTGACGGCAATCTGCAGCCGCGTGCATCGCAAGGTGGCCGATGCGCTGGTCAACGGACGGGCGCTCGTTATCGAGGGCGGCAATATCGCATACTCCCCCATCACCACGACAACGGCCGCATGGCCAGCAAAGGAGGTCGACACCATGAGGGTGGCAACGACGTACGACAACGGCAACATCTTTATGCACTTTGGCCGCAGCGAGCAGTTCAAGATCTACGACATCCAGGATGACAAGGTGCTCAACGAGCAGGTCGTAGGCACCGGCGGCACCGGCCACGGCGCCTTGGCGGGCCTGCTTGCCAAAGGTGGCGTTGACACGCTCATTTGCGGCGGTATCGGCGGCGGCGCTATCAACGCGCTTGCCCAAGCCGGCATCACGGTCTATGCGGGCGCCCAGGGCAGCTGCGATGCCTGCGTCGAGGCCCTCATTGCCGGCACGCTCGCGCAGACCGGCGAGGCCACCTGCGACTGCCACGGCCATGACCACGAGCACACCCACGAGCATGGCGAGTCCTGCGGCTGCCACGGCCATCACGACCATGATGGGCACGAGGGCTGCGGCTGCCACTAGCG
>CABUZF010000318.1 GCA_902495985.1 uncultured Collinsella sp. | reverse complement strand
CGCTAAGCTTTCGGGTACCAACCAAAGTGCCCGCACCGCACTTGCCGAGGCGCCGGGCGGCGACGTGTTCGTGGTAGATATCAACAACGTCACCCTGGGCGAGCGCGTGCTGGTCGACTATGCGCTGCGCTTGGTGGACGAGGGCCGTAGCGCGGCCAAGATCGCGGCGGCCGTCGAGGCCGTGCGCGACCGTGTGGTGGTTATCGGTCTGCTCGAGACGCTGGAGTACTTGGTGCGCGGCGGTCGTCTGTCTGCTGCGGCCGGCGCCGTGGGCACGCTGCTCAACGTAAAGCCTGTGGTGGCTGTCGAGGACGGCCTGATCGTGCAGCTGGGCAAGGCGCGCGGTTCCAAGAACGGCCGCAACCTGCTGAACCAAAAGGTCGAAAAGGCGGGCGGCATCGACTTTTCCATGCCGCTGGCGCTCGGCTATACGGGTCTTTCGGATGCGGTGCTCAAGAAGTATATCGAGGACAGTGCCGCGTTGTGGGCCGGCCATGCCGAGGGTGAGCTGCCCATCCACACTATCGGCGCCACCATCGGCACCCACGTGGGCCCCGGCGCTGTAGCCGTAGCCTTCTTCCGCCCCGCCAACTAGCTTTCCGGTCAAAACCACCACAAAGGGGACAGGTACCTTTGTGGTGGTTTATGCTGGGTTCGGTTGAAAGGAGCACGCAATGGCGTCTGAGGGCTTTTTTGAACGGGTGTACGAGGTGGTCGAGCAGATCCCCGAGGGGATGGTCGCCACGTATGGTCAGGTGGCGCTGCTTGCCGGTCGACCACGAAGTGCGCGGTATGTGGGGTATGCCCTGCATAGCAATCCGCGCCCCGGCGAGATTCCCTGTCACCGCGTGGTGTTTGCCGACGGGCGCATATGCGAGGGTTTTGCTTTTGGCGGTCCCGATGCTCAACGTGAGCTTTTGCTAGGGGAGGGTGTGGCGTTTAAGGACGACATGCACGTCGACCTGGCCGTCTGTCGTTGGCCTGCCGGACTCTAACAGCTCTGCCGTGGTCAAAACCACCACAAAGGTGCCTGTCCCCTTTGTGGTGGTTTTCCGTTGCAGGTTTACCTGGGCTAACTTATGGAGAAGGTGTGGCGGAGCATATTGACGCTAGAAAGTAAACCACGGTGAACTATATTGTATTCAGCAACGGAGCAGGCAATAGGCGATGAAAAAGCCTGCCCTGTTGAGTTTGATTCGCATTCCTCCCCTCTGTGCGATTCAACGGTGTACTTCGGGAACAGGCCCGCTGGCAACTAACTGCCGGCGGGCCTGTTCCTGTTTGTCGGGGGAGTGCGATGGGCGGAGCCGAACAGGTCGGGCATCAAAAAAGGCGGACGCCGTAGCGCCCGCCCTAAAGCAATCGAAAGCTCAAGCCAGCAGATTGGTCTAGTACACCATGCCCATGGCGTCCTGAACCTCTGCCAGGGTCTGATCGGCGATCTCGTTGGCGCGACGGTTGCCCTCGTGCAGGACGTCCTTTACATAGTCCAGATCGTTCTCGTAGCGCTGACGGCGCTCGCGGATCGGCGCGAAGTACTCGTTGACGGCCTCGGTCACGTACTTCTTGAGCTGGCCGGAGCCGCCCATACCGATCTCCTCGGCAATCTCGACCTCGGAGCGACCGGTGCAGATGGCGGCGGTCGAAAGCAGGCCGGACACGCCGGGGCGGTTCTCGGGATCGAACGTGATCATGCGCTCGGAGTCGGTCTGGCTCTTCTTGATGCGCTTGGCCGTCTCCTCGGCGGTCATCGAAATATTGATGGCGTTGCCGTAGCTCTTGCTCATCTTGCGGCCGTCCAGGCCGGGCAGCAGCGGGGTCTCGGACAGCAGCGCCTCGACCTCGGGGAACACCTTGCCGTAGCGGTTGTTAAAGCGGCGGGCGATAGTGCGGGTGAGCTCGATGTGCGGCAGCTGGTCGCGGCCGACGGGCACTACATTGCCCTTGCAGAACAGGATGTCGCAGGCCTGGTGCACGGGATAGGTGAGGAGCAGGCCCGTGAGCTCGTGGCCGCTGGCCTCTTGCTCGGCCTTGACCGTGGGGTTGCGCGCCAGCTCGGCCTCGGAGACCAGCGACAGGAACGGCAGCATGAGCTGGTTGGCGGCGGGCACGGCGGAGTGCGCGTAGATCATGGTCTTGTCGG
>CABUZF010000317.1 GCA_902495985.1 uncultured Collinsella sp. | reverse complement strand
CGCGGGCATTGTCGCGCACGGCAAGCACCAGCGCCTGCCACAGCCATTCCTCGGAGCGAAACTCGGGCAGCTCGTGGTCTTCCAGGGCATCGAGCATCACGCCGCGCTGAATCTCCTGAACCAGCAGGCTCTCCTCAAAGCACGGCGCCTGGGCCACCACGCGACCGCAGTCGTCGAGCACAAACGAACCGCCGGTATACACCGACTCGTCATAGGCACCGACCGGCGCCATGCAGGCAAACCACACGCTGCGCTTGGATGCGATCTTGCGGTAGGCGCCGCTGCGAACGGCGGCAATGGCGGCAGTCTCACGGTCGGTCATGTCAAACGCGTTGAATTGGAAATACGCAATGAGGTCAACACCGGTCGGCAACATCTCGAGTTCGCGGTCCAAGTCAAAAATCACGGCGATGCGCACGCCGTCCACGTCGAACACCGGCGGCGCCCAACGTGTGTCGTTGTTCTCGCCACGCTGCAGGGCAATGCTCGAACGCGCCGGCACCACATGACCGTCCTTGAGCATCATGTAGTCGAGCAACGGCTGGCCCTCAAACGAAACCGCCGCGGGCACGATGCAGATCATGTCAAGCTCCTGGATACGCTCGGCGACACCAGTCAAGCCGGCAAGCATGTCGTGCTCAAAGTCGGCAGCGCCCACCAGGCCACCGGGCATGGCGCCCATAAAGAGCGGAGCCGGAACGCACAGCACGCGCGCCCCGCGCTCGTGGGCCAGACGAGCCTGGTCCTCGATGCGGCCGCAAATGCCCTCAATATCACCCAGGCGCATATCGATCTGTGCAAGTGCGAGCTTCATGGCCCAGCCCTTTCCGTCGTAAATCGTCGTTGTCGTAGTAAAAGCGCCGGCCGCATAATGCAGCCGGCGCTCGCATGTGCATATGCTAGCTATGATACCCCGAGCGGGGGCGCGCTCCTAGAACGTCGCGGACCACAGCCCATGCAGGTTGCAGTAGGCATAGACAGTACCGGTCTTGGAGCCGCCAGCGAAAAACGTCGTGGGCTTCATGCCGGGCTCAAGGTAATGGACCTCCAGGCGGCCCTCGGCCTCAAGCGCGATCCACTCGATGTAGTGCTCGGGCAGCATGGGGTGCTCCGTCGAGCCCACGCGCGCGCGAATGACGTGGCCGTCGCGCTCGATCTCGACAACAGGCACGTGCTTCTCGTGCGCCGCATCCTCGGTGTTTGCCGTCAGCTCCGTGCAGCCGGCAGGGGTCGCAACGCCGTCGCCAAGGGCGGCAACGAGCTTGCCGTCGGAGTCCTTAAAGAATTTCGCCATGATGTTCTCCTTTGCTGATGTGCCAATATTCCTGATGCTTCTTATGCCCAAAGGTAGGCGAACCATCCACGGCATGGCAAATGAACACATATCGAGGGGCTCGGCAGAGTCCAGGGCGCTCAGGCAATTCCGAGTACCTGTCCTGGCACCCATCGGCATGCGCAAGTTAGCGACCGTCACCACCGAGCAGTGCCAGAACATCCTCGCGCGTGAACAGTGCCGACGAGATGCCGTCGCCGCCGAGCACGCTGTTGACCAGGTCGCGCTTGGATTCCTGCATCTGCATAATGCGTTCCTCGATCGTGTCCTTGGCGATGAGTTTGTACACGGTCACGGTGTGCTGCTGGCCAATGCGGTGGGCGCGATCGGTCGCCTGGTCCTGCGCGGCCACGTTCCACCACGGGTCGTAGTGAATGACCACGTCGGCCGCCGTCAGGTTAAGGCCCACGCCGCCCGCCTTGAGCGAAATCAAGAACACCGGTACCTCGCCCGCTTGGAACTGCGCAACCATCTTGGCACGGCCCTCCTTGGACGATGCGCCCGTGAGCTTAAGGAAGGCGATGTCCTCCTTGGCCAGGCGCTTGCCGATGATATCGAGCATGCCCGTAAACTGGCTGAACAGCAAGATACGATGACCGCCGTCGAGTGCTCCGTGGACGAGCTCCATGCACGTATCGAGCTTGGCGCTTCCCGCCTTGTAATCCTCGTAGTGTAGACGCGGGTCGCAGCAGATCTGGCGCAACTTGGTGAGCTCGGCGAGCACCTTGAGCTTGTTTTTCTTAAACTCGGATGCCTCGCGATGCTGCACCTGCTGGGCGATGCGGTCCTGGTTGGCCAGGTAGAGTTTGCGCTGCT
>CABUZF010000316.1 GCA_902495985.1 uncultured Collinsella sp. | reverse complement strand
CTGCTTGCCGGCGTTAAGCCGAGCTATCAGCTTGCGGGCAAGGCCGTTCGTTACGATGTTTTGGTGCCGCCGCGCCCGTAGCTTGCGTACGATGGCTGACACTCCGTCAATGCCGTGCCGATGCGGCGCCTATTTCCAAGGGTGCGACGTCAGGTGCCATCCACCGCAGTATTCGCATTTGTAACAGGCCAAACCGCGCCGTCCGCGGTTTTCGCAGTCGGCCATAACGGCCTCGGCCTCGGCGCGTGTGTCGTAACGGTTTTTGCGCTCGCACGATTTGTAGCGCCAGGCTTCATCGCGCTCGGCGTCCAGGGCGTTGCGGCGCTCGTCCTCGCGTGCAAACAGGTCGCTCATATCGCCGCCGGTGGCAGCGCCCAAAAACTCGCTTTTTGCCTTTGACCAGGCGGCTCGCTTTTTGCTTCCCATCTGCATCGCGCCCCTCTGCAAACGTTGGTATGATTGCTCAATCAAAGTGATACCAATAAACGTGAGGTCGCCGCGTGATGATCAGAAAAACCCTCGATACCGACATTCCCGCCGTCATGGCTATCTATGACGCGGCCCGCGCCTTTATGCGCGCGCATGGCAACGCCACGCAGTGGCCCGAGGGCACGCCTTCTGCCGAGCAGCTGGCTGCCGATATCGCTGCCGGTGGCAGCTATGTGTGCGAAGTCGACGGCCGCGTGGTGGCGACGTTTGCCTTTTTGCCGGGCCCGGACGAGTGCTATGACGTAATTGAGGACGGCCAATGGCGTAGCGACGCTCCATACGCCGTGCTGCACCGTGTGGCGTCCGATGGCACCGTGCACGGTATCGCGGCTGCGATGTTTGCCTTTGCCAAGGAGCGTGCCTATCACCTGCGCATCGATACGCACCAGGATAACCTGCCCATGCAGGGCGCGAGCATTAAGGCGGGATTCGAGCGTGCCGGCGTCGTGTATGTGTCGGACGGCACGCCGCGCGTCGCGTTCGATTGGCTGCGCGAGGCATAAGAGCGAGGGCGCGCATCAACAATTCATGCGAACGAAAATGGCCTCGGGTGGGGCTATTTTCGTCCGCCGCGCTGTTTTGCAAGCCGGCTTTCGCAAGGCGCGAACCTACGAAAATCGCCGCGCGGCAACGCGGGGCGATGAGCTCGGTCGGGGGATAGGGCCCGCTTCGCCCGCCGGCCCGTAAATTGTATCATCCAGTGTGGAACGAGGGTGCCCGTTGCCGCGTGCGATGGGCCTGCAATAAGAGGAGAGCCATGTCGAAGCAAGCGGTCGTTGGAATCTTGGCGCATGTCGATGCCGGCAAGACCACGCTGGCCGAGGCCATGCTGTTTAACGCGGGCCGCATTCGCAAGCGCGGCCGCGTTGACGATGGCGACTCGCATCTGGATACGAACGAGATTGAGCGTGAGCGCGGTATCACGATCTTCTCGTCGCAGGCTGTGCTCGACCATGGTGACACCCACGTTATGCTCGTGGACGCACCGGGGCATGTCGATTTTTCTGCCGAGGCGGAGCGCACGTTGCGCGCGCTGGACTACGCGATTTTGGTTGTGGGCGCCAACGATGGCGTGCAGGGGCACACCGAGACCCTGTGGCGCCTGCTTGCGCGCTATGACATCCCGACGTTCATCTTTATCAACAAGATCGATTTGGAGAATCCCGGCCGCGATGTTTTGCTGGCACAGCTTGGGCAGCGTCTTTCCGAGGGCTGCCTGGATGCCAACGAACTGCTGGCGGGCGGCACCGTTCAGGAGGATGCTGCTGCGTTAGACGAGGCGGCGCTCGAGGAGTTTCTTGAGGCGGGTGAGCTTTCCTCCGCGACGCTGTCGCGCATGGTTGCTGAGCGCAAGCTCTTTCCCTGCTTTGCCGGCTCGGCGCTCAAGGACCAAGGTGTGGACGAGCTGTTGGATGGTATATGCGCGCTGATGCGTGAGCGAACATGGCCCCAGGAGTTCGCCGCGCGTGTCTACCGCGTGAGTCGTGGAGACCGTGGCGAGCGTCTTGCCTGGGTCAAGGTGACGGGCGGTGTACTGCGTGCAAAGCAAGTTGTCGAGGGATACTCTGGCGCCTCCACTTGGGAGCAGAAGATCGACCAGGCGCGCATCTATAACGGCGAGAAGTATGAGCTTGCCCAAGAAGTTGCTGCTGGCGGTATT
>CABUZF010000315.1 GCA_902495985.1 uncultured Collinsella sp. | reverse complement strand
TGTTTAGTATACACGGCTGCGGGCGTATCCATCGAGATTCATATTTCACTCACATTGTTTACGCAGGTAAAGTGCGTGGCACGTTCCCAGTGTGCGGCGGAGGGGGCGGGCCTGAGACATATTAAGGTTGCTGCTCTACAGTCCTGCTCACGACGGAGAGCACATTAAGTGCTCTCCTGTTCGTGCGGAACTCGCGACAACCTTAATATGTCTCAGGCCCGCCCCCTCCGCCGCACACTGGGAACGCCACGTTGATGTCTGCTAAACCTTGCTCGCTCAGGCTAATGACTTTGTTGGGGGTCCACTATTTGCTGGAGGGTGAACTTGCATTGCATTGGCTCGCCTTCTGCTTGTGGCTTTGCCTCATCGAAATCGAAGATCATGATGGCGCAGTTGGGGAGTTTTGCTGGGAGCTCGAAGCCCTCTGGGGCTGCAGCCTTGATGAATTGGCGGCTGGCGCTGCCGTGGCTTACTGCTAGAAGGGTTTCTATGCCCTCGGCGCCCATGAGATTGGTGAGGGTGTCTACCATGCGCTCTTGCAGTGTCTGGCTTCCTTCTCCTCCGAAGGGGACCAGGTCCTCACCCGGATCCCAGACGTCGGTGGGTAGCGCGTCGTGCGGGCCTTCTTCGAAGGTGCCGTAGCAGCGCTCGATAATGCCTTCGCAGGGCTCGGCTGCTGCGTCCGGGCCGAGGAGCTCGCATGCGACGAGCTGAGCTGTGTCCATGGCTCGGCCTAAGGGCGAAGAGACCACTTTGTCGGGGACAACGTCGTGGCTCTTGAGCCATGCGGCTGCCATCCCGGCTTGCTGACGGCCTAAGTCGGTGAGCGGTGAATCGCAGCGGCCCTGGACCAGCTTTTTGACGTTGAACTCCGTCTGACCGTGGCGGAGTAGATACAGCTTCTTCATGCTCTCCCCTTCTGCATAACCTGCTTTGCCGGCATAGCCTTACTCGTGGGTATGCCCTACGTAGTCTTCGTCGATCGTAATCTTGGCAATCGACTTGGGATATTCCGATTCGACCCGTTGTGTCAGCGCGTGCTTTACGTCTTCGGCACTCATCTGCAGATCCGAGGGACGCACGCAGTCAAAGATCACGTTGGTGTGCGTAGGACCCGGCACGCAGCGCAGGTCATGAATCGAGAGGCGGCTATCGATCTGTTGGGCCATGGCGTGAATGCGCAAGCGCATGCTCGCCAGCTTGGGGTCATCGGTCACGATGGGATCGTAGTGAAGCGTAACGATCATGCCGTCTTCGTCCCTAAACGACTGCTCGATGTTATCGAGCGTGTCGTGACTTTCCAACGGGCTGTCCTCGGCCGCCATCTCGGCATGCGCACTTGCAAACTTCCTGCCCGGGCCGTAGTCGTGAACCATCAAATCGTGAACGCCCAAAACGCCGGGATAGCTCATGATCTTGTCTCGAATGTGCTTGACCAGCTTAGGATCGGGCGACTGGCCCAAAAGCGGGCTCACCGTATCCTGGATGAGCTCAAAACCGCTCCAGCCAATATAGGCGCCAACGGCAAGGCCGACCCATGCGTCAAGATTGATGTGCGTCACCTGCGAAACAATTGCGCACGCCAACACGGCGCCTGTGGCAAGGACATCGTTCTTGGAATCCTGCGCGGTCGCATGCAGCGTCTCGGACTCAATGCGATCGCCAAGCTTTTGGTTGAGGGCCGCCATCCACAGCTTTACAACCATCGAAAGTGCCAGGACTGCCACCAGGGCAAGCGAGAACTCGACAGGCTCCGGGTTGACAATACGCTCCACCGAGGACTTCACCAGTTCGATGCCAATAAGCAGCACGAGCGCCGCCACGACCAAACCCGAGAGATACTCGTAGCGACCGTGGCCGTAAGGATGCTCGGGGTCGGCCGGCTTGCTCGCCAGCTTAAAGCCCAGCACGCTCACGATATTCGAGCTTGCATCGGACAGGTTGTTCATGGCATCCGCCACAATCGAAACCGATCCCGACAGCACGCCAATTACGCCCTTCGCAGCGCATAGTGCCACATTGGCGAGAATACACACCACGCCCGTCAACGTGCCCACGCGCGCACGGTCGCCCTGCGCACGCTTAACAATCCACTCGACCATCTACATCCGCCCCCACGGTACTACCTATATATCTATTGCTCAAACGGATTGTAG
>CABUZF010000314.1 GCA_902495985.1 uncultured Collinsella sp. | reverse complement strand
TCAACCGTTGCCCAGTTCGGCTCGATGCCATTCATGGCGCGGACTTTGCCGTCTCGGTCATCCAGGCCGAGCGTGTAGTTGCCCTTGGTTCGGGTCGGGTCGATGTTCTCCCGACCCAGACTGGATGCATCGCGGCGGTAGTGAGCGAGCATATGGCCGCACGATGCGGCCTTGTATTTCGCGATGTGAGCCATAGAAACCTCCGAGCCGTACAGACTTAATCGACTAAAGTCTAGCACGTTAGACCTTAGCTACGCTAAGGACGTGGCAGGGGACACCCCTGCACCCCTCCGAGACCGCGGCGGCACGGTCTCGGGCAGCTCGCGGCGGCGCTCGCATGAGGGGGCAAGCCCCCTCAAACTCCCCCTTGTCGCGGCTGTTCGTCACACGTCACACGTCACGTATATATTCGGTCGTAGTAGCCGAATATATACGTGCCCCGATTTGATGGGCTTCCTTCGCCGCGACTAGAGCAAGGAAAGGGTCGATGGCGCAGTGCGTCATCGACCCTCAATCAAGTCTGGTTTTGTTGCTTGCCCGCCGCGTCAATTCCGCAGCCGGTGAACGAGGGCTACGTAGATCCGCTATGCGGAACTACTCCGCCCCCGTAGTCACCGCCTGCTCCATTGACCCGCCTACTCGCCCGAATGTGAATCGGCTTCGTTGTTGCGGCAGCGCTCGCGCATCGCTTCTTCCCATGCCAAGTGCTTCTGCATTTCGGCCTTCTCACGCATCATCTTGTTGCCGTTCAGGTACTTAACGAGAAACGCCTAATACGAGACCATGATTTCCCAGTACTGCTCGCCGAAACGTTCGAGCGCGGGCTGCGTGAACTCGTTAATCGTCTCGTAGCCCTCGCTCATGATGAACCACGTCAGCTCCTTTAGCATGTGCTGCTTCTCGGCGGTGCTGATTTGCTCGTAGTTGCCAATGTCGAAGCCGTTGCCAGTAATGCGCTCGCTCGGGTCGTATTGATGCTTGCCGAGCTTGCGGCACTTGTCCGTGTCGTGAATCAGGTAGTCGTAGCAGTGGCGAATGTCGATTACACGCTCGCACTTGTTCAACGCCTTCTCGCCAAGCCGCTTAAAAACGGACATCGCCGTCTTGTAGGTGGTCGTGTTGCCGAAGACGATAATCACGTGCACGTGGTCTTTGCGATGCTCACCCTTGCCGTCAACGTCTGCCACGTGCTCGCAGTAGGCATAGGGCAGCTGCAACAGCTCCTCGATGTTGTCGCGCCAACCATCGACCATGTTCTCCTGATAGAGCACAGCCCACCAGTAACGCGCCTTCACGCTGGTGTCGATTGGCTTCTCAGCCTTCTCGGTCGTCTCGTCTGCCATGAAAAAAGCCACCTCCAAAATCATGGAAGGTGGCTCCGTTTTTACGTCTATCTATAGCCCTGACCTCGCGGTCTTGCTAGAATAGTCATGTACGGGACGGAAACCACCTTCCGTTTCCATTAGCTGGTTGTCGGCGGCAACCAACGACCAGCAACAAACATTATAGGGCATCGCATCGCGCGGTGCCCTTTTATTTTGCGCATCTACCTGCGCTTTCGAGTCCACAAGTATGGACTCCCAAAACGTAAACTATAGTTTACGTTTCACCGCGCCTGCCCACGCGGCCTGTTGTTCGTCGGCGCAACATGGTTACGGCTCAACGCTTTCGCCACCCGCGCGACTTCCGTGGCTTCCCTCATCACATCATCCAAGTTGCGCTCGGTGCGTTGCGTCTTCTTGGGACGCATCAGCGCCCAGATTCGGTCTCCAAGCTCCTCAATTGCCGCTCTAGCTGCTCTCGCCGCTCCTGCGCATCGAGCAGCGATTGAATCGAGGATTGCGCCGCGCTCAGCGCGTCCCGCACCCTCGAACCTGCGAACATCGGCAGCGATGGGTTCCAGTTCCGCAACGTCTCGCGCAACCCCGTCCGCTCTTTGCCGAAGGCACTCCAATCTGTCGGTCTCCTCGTCGACCTGCATCCGCACGTCCGAGAGCCTGCGCTCGCCATCGGCGACCTGAGCCACCAGCGCGTCCCTGCGCGTCTCGGCATCGCGCACGAGCGCGTCGGCGCGCGCCTGCGCGTCCGCGACGATGCGCGCCGCTTCTTCCTCGGCAGGCTGCACGACCGCCCTATCGACCGCGCCGCGCACCTTGTCG
>CABUZF010000313.1 GCA_902495985.1 uncultured Collinsella sp. | reverse complement strand
GGCCATGATGAGGTTCTCGGTCGCACCGACACTGGCAAACTCGAGCGTGACGGTGGTACCGTGCAGGCCCTGGGGCGCGTTGGCGTTGATATAGCCGTGGGCGGTATCGAACTCAACGCCCAAGGCCTCAAGACCCAAGATATGCATATCGATCTTGCGAGCACCCAGGTTGCAGCCGCCGGGCATGGCGATCTTGGCGCGATGGAAACGGCCCAGCAGGGGTCCCATCACGGCAGTGGAAGCGCGCATCTTGGCAACGAGCTCGTAGGGCGCCTCCCAAGAATCAACCTGGGAGGTATCGATCTCGAGCGTGTGCTCGTCGAGAACATCGATCGTAGCGCCCATACCCTTGAGCACCTTGCCCATCACGTGGACATCGGAAATATCAGGCACGTTCTGCAGCGTCGTCTTGCCAGGCGCCAGAAGCGTTGCCGCCATAAGTTTGAGCGCGGAGTTCTTGGCACCCGAAACAGGCACGGAACCTCCGATGGCGTGGCCACCCTCAACGCGGATAATATCCAAGGTCTACCCTTTCAAAAAGCATGCCCGGGGTGGCTGAGCCATCCCGGGCATGATGTGTTCGCAAATGGTCGAACGCTAAAGCGTTTGACTATTGGGCAAGCTTGAGCTTACACCATGCGATTTCATTATAGAGGTAGGCGCGGCGTGCATCATCCTCCGACAAATTACCCAGCTTCTCTTCAAAACCTTGAATATCAGCTTTAACCTTGTCGGCGTCGACGGTCGCCAAATCGCAAGCGCGCTCGGCGAGGACGGTCACGACATCGTCCGCAACCTGGGCATAGCCGCCGGCCACGGCAAACGTGTGGTCGACAGTGCCCATGGCCTTATCGGAAACGCGAACGTAACCGCGGTCGATCGTGCAGATTTCGCTGGAGTGAGCAGGTAAAACGCCAAACTCGCCATCCGTAGACGGAATCGACACAAACGCAGCGTCACCCTCATAGGCGAGGCTCACGGGGCACACGATGCGGATACGCATAACCTACTTCTCCTCCATCTTGCGGGCGCGCTCACGCACGTCCTCAATCGTGGAGGCATAGCGGAATGCCTGCTCGGGCAGGTCATCGGCCTTGCCGTCGACAATCTCGGCAAAGGAGCGGACGGTATCCTCGACGCGGACGTAGACACCGGGGTTGCCGGTGAACTTCTCGGCGACGTGGAAGGACTGGGAGAGGAACTGCTGGATCTTACGGGCACGGTTGACCGTAAGGCGCTGCTCCTCGGACAGCTCGTCCATACCCAGAATGGCGATGATGTCCTGAAGGTCGGAGTACTCCTGCAGGAGCTCCTGGACCTTGACGGCGACACGGTAGTGCTCCTCGCCAACGATCGAGGGATCGAGAGCGTCCGAAGAAGACGCGAGCGGGTCGATAGCCGGGAACAGGCCGAGCGACGAAATGCTACGCGAAAGAACCGTGGTGGCGTCGAGGTGCGTAAACGTCGTGGCAGGCGCCGGGTCGGTCAGGTCGTCTGCAGGGACGTAGACAGCCTGGACGGAGGTAATGGAACCCGTCTTGGTCGAGGTAATGCGCTCCTGGAGGTCGCCCATCTCGGTAGCCAGCGTAGGCTGGTAACCGACGGCGGACGGCATACGACCCAGCAGTGCGGAAACCTCGGAACCGGCCTGGGAGAAGCGGAAGATGTTGTCGATGAACAGCAGAACGTCCTGGCCGCGATCGCGGAAGTACTCAGCGGTGGTAAGGCCAGCCAGACCGATGCGCAGACGCGCTCCAGGCGGCTCGTTCATCTGACCATAGACCAAGCAGGTCTTGTCGATAACGCCAGACTCGCTCATCTCGAGGAACAGGTCGGTGCCCTCACGAGTACGCTCGCCGACACCGGTGAACACCGAGGTGCCGCCGTGCTCCTGGGCGAGGTTGTTGATGAGCTCCTGAATCAGAACGGTCTTGCCGACGCCGGCGCCGCCGAACAGACCCGTCTTGCCGCCACGGATGTAGGGCTCAAGCAGGTCAACGGCCTTGATGCCGGTTTCGAAGATCTCGGTCTTGGTGGTGAGCTCGTCGAAGCGGGGCGCTGCGTGGTGGATGGGATAGAACTCCTCCACCTCGGGCATGGGCTTACCATCGACAGGCTTGCCCATGACGTTCCAAATGCGGCCGAGCGTCTTGGGGCCAACGGGCATCTTCATGGGCTCACCGGTATCGGTGGCG
>CABUZF010000312.1 GCA_902495985.1 uncultured Collinsella sp. | reverse complement strand
GGTAACCGAGATCAACGCGCGTGCGATCTTCACATCAGATCCCATGCAGTCCTCCTGTCTGGTACGCCGCCGTGCTCTGTGAGTCGGTGATACGTCGATCTGCAGCGCTCGCGCAGCGGCATTGAAAATACTGATTTAATGTAGCGCATCGAGCGCATCGATGCACCCCGCAACGGGCGCATGTGCAGAAAAAGTTTGCACGCGGAGGGGATGGGCACAGCACCGGGCACGGTGAGTTCATGGAACACAGGGGCACCATAATTAGATGCCAATGGCGTGGTAGAACTGTGCTCGATATGCATCCGCAAAAGAAAGAGGCACCATGGTCTCGCGGGTTCTCTACCGACCGTTTGATACCGAAGACTTCGACGCCATCGCGCTGATTCTGAAGCAGCTTTGGCATAACAATTCGGATAACGATGAGTACAACCGCCTTGAGGCCGCGTGCGACCTCGCCTACTGCCTTTCGTCGTCGACGTTTTCACAGGTTGCCGTAATCGACGGTCAGGCGCGTGGCATTTCGCTCGCGCGTGCGGGACAGAGCTCCGGCGCCACTATCAACGAGCATTGGATGGATACCGAACGCGCGCTGCTATCGCAGATGCGTGAGCTAGAGCCCGATGCCTGCGCCGAGTATCTCTCGTTTGTGCGCGCAACCATCCGAACCAACAACCGCCTGCTCGAGAGCAGCCCGTTGCCGCACGACAACGAGGTCACGCTGCTTGCCGTGGATCGCGATGTCCATGGCCTGGGCGTTGGCACGGTTCTGCTCGATGCCGCGGTCTCGCACCTATCCTCGCTTGGAGCGACGAGGGCGCACCTGTACACCGACTCCAACTGCTCGTGGAAGTTCTACGAACTGCACGGCTTTAAGCGTGCGGCCACGCACCGCGCCAACCGCGAGGAACGCCGCCACGCCATGCCGCGCGAAAGCTTCCTCTACGAGCTGGACCTAACCGTCTAGGCCCAGCAGCCATACCTAGTCGTTGGGGACGTTCTTAAATGACTAGTCGTTGGGGACAGTCTTCGTAGGTAGCGCATAAAAAGGGGATGGGCTTTCCCCGACAGCTGTCGAGAAAAGCCCATCCCATAGCTTACGACCGTTAGAACGTTCCGCCGCCGCCTCCGCCGCCCGAGAAGCCACCGCCACCGCCACCGCTCGAGCTATCGGAACTCGAAGCCAGCTCACGGATGCTCTCGTGATACACGTCGTTAAACGAATCGAGCGGGGACTGGTTTCCGTAGTGATGGTAGTACCACCAGTAGCAGGGGTAATTGTCGTAGAAACCGTCGGCCTCGCGCACCTCGGGCGGCACGGCCTCGGCAAGCTGACGCAGGACTTCCTTCGAAACGCCCAGCGCCGCACCCATCACCAGCAGCTTGTTCCACAGTACCAGATCGCCGGGGACGGCTTCCTTTAGGCGCGTGAAGTCCTCGAGCCAATGCTTGAGCGCCTTGCAGCGGGCCGCTACCTCGGCACCTTCCGGCGTAAAGCGGCGGAAGGTAAGGCCCACGCCAATACCCACCAGCACAATCGGCACCGAGATAAGCGCGGCGATAATGTTCACCTGTGCGCCGTCGGTAAAGAAAATGGAACCCATGGGAACAAAGGCGATCAGAATACCAAGAACCAGGCAAAACACCATTGCAACGATGCCGTCCGAGGCAACGTACTCGCTATCGGCCAGCTTGCCCTTAACGGTGTTCTGATAGTCCTCGAGCTTGTCGCCCACGGGCGTAGCGTGCTGCTTGACGTAGTGCTGCAGCTCGTCAAACGTGCGCGAGCGATCGCCGTTCTCGTCGGGCTTAGCACCGGCAAAGAAGACCTTGAGCACCATGTGGTCAATGCCCTTGGTCGACTTCCAGCCCGCATCACTCACCGTCACGCGATACGTCTGCTCTTCTTTTTCGCGCCCCAACAGACCCTTCTTGGCCTTGGTCACGGTCGCCTGCTCCAGCTTGATCACACGGTCGTCAGTGAGCTTCATGAGCGTGGCGATATATGCCTGATCGGGCACCTCGTTCCAGCTCATAAGGGCCGAAAGCACGGCGGGATGGTCGGCCGAAGGCACATCGCGGAAATATTCGTCCTGGAAAAGCGGCTTGGGCTTGCGGCGGCGCAGCTTGAGCACAACGATTGTGCCGGTAAAGGCCACCGCCGCGACAACACTTAGCGCGGCAAGTGCATTGGCAATCATGCG
>CABUZF010000311.1 GCA_902495985.1 uncultured Collinsella sp. | reverse complement strand
GGCCATGGGCTCGCCTGCCTGCTGGTGGGTGTACAGGGCCGCCTGCTCGCGCTGACGCGGGGTAGCCGTTCCTTCAAACCAGCCGCGTGCCGTCTCGTTGTCGTGGGTGCCCACGTAGGCGACGGTGTTGGCAATGTAGTTGTGCGGCAGGTAGTACGAGTTGGCGCCCTCAAAGGCAAACTGCAGGATCTTCATGCCGGGGAAGCCCGAGTTGTCGCGCATGTCGATGACGCCGGGGGTGAGGAAGCCCAGGTCCTCGGCGATGATGGGCAGCGTGCCGAGCTTTTCCGCGAGCGTCTTGAAGAACTTGAGGCCGGGCCCCTGCGTCCACGAACCGTAGGACGAATCGGGCGAGGAGAACGGCACCTCCCAATAGGCCTCGAAGCCGCGGAAGTGATCCAGGCGGATGACGTCGTACATGTCGAGGGCGGCGCGAATGCGGCCTTCCCACCAGGAAAAGCCGTCGGACTCCATGGCGTCCCAGTCGTAGATGGGGTTGCCCCAGTACTGGCCGGTGGCCGAGAACTGGTCGGGCGGCGTGCCGGCGACGCTCACGGGATTGCCGGCGGCGTCGATCTTAAAGAGCTCAGGCGTCGCCCACATCTCGACGGAGTCACGCGAGACATAGATGGGCAGGTCGCCGATGATCAGGATGTCGCGTTCATTGGCATAGGCCTTGAGGCGGCTCCACTGGCGATCGAAGAAGTACTGCGTCATCTGGTAGTAGAGCATACGCGCCGGATGGTCGGCGCAGACCTTGGCGGAAGCCTCGCCGCGGGTGCGGAGCTCCGCGGGCCACTCCCAAAACGCCTTGAGACCGCACTCCTCTTTGACGGTCATGAACTCACAGTAGGGGATGAGCCAGTCCTCGTTGGCCTGGATAAAGTCATCGAAATCGGCCGGCTTGTCGGCAGCAAAGCGCTCAGCGGCGCGGTCGAGAATCTGACGGCGGCCGCCAAAGATAGCACCGTAGTCGACGTTACTGGGGTCAGAACCCAGGTACACGCCATCGATATCGCGCTGTTCAAGATACCCTGCCTCGATAAGTTCGGCAAAGTCGATAAAGTTGGGGTTGCCTGCGCGGGCCGAGAACGACTGATAGGGCGAATCGCCATAGCTGGTCGTCGTAAGGGGCAGAATCTGCCAGTAATGTTGTTTGCACGAGGCGAGAAAATCGACGAAGTCGTAGGCATTCCAGCCAAAGCCGCCGATTCCGTATGGTCCGGGCAGAGATGAGACGGGCATGAGGACGCCGCTTGCACGCTCCATGAATGCGCTCACCAACCTTCTTGTTGTGGGGTCGGCCTGCCGATGGGTGTGCAGTCCGCCTCCGATGTTCTGATTCGATACGCCTATTGTAAAACATGTTGTTTAAACATGTACAGGCAAGATAAAAAAGTTGGTCGATTTTCGGCGAATGGTTACATGCCATGAAAAAGCCCCGACCTCACAACGTGAGATCGGGGCAAGAGCGGTATGTAGGTTTTTGCTACTCGGCGTCGGCGAAGCCGTTGGGGTTGTGGCTCTGCCAGTTCCAGCTATCGCGGCACATGTCCGCGATGTCGTACTGGGCCTTCCAGCCCATCATGCGCTCGGCCTTGGAGGCATCGCACCAGTTGGCAGCGATGTCGCCGGCGCGGCGCTCGCGGATCACGTAGGGCAGCTCCTTGCCACAAGCCTTGGAGAAGGCGGCGACGACCTCGAGTACCGAGGTGCCGGTGCCGGTGCCCAAGTTAAAGATCTCGACGCCGGTCTTGCCGTTCATCCAGTTAAGGGCGGCAACGTGACCAGAGGCCAGATCGCACACGTGGATGTAGTCGCGCACGCCGGTGCCGTCGGGGGTGGGGTAGTCGTTGCCAAAGACCTGAACGGCCTCGAGCTTGCCCACGGCGACCTGGGCGACATAGGGCACCAGGTTGTTGGGGATGCCCTTGGGGTCCTCGCCGATCAGGCCCGACGGATGAGCGCCGATGGGGTTGAAGTAACGGAGCAGCACGACGTCCCACTCGGGGTCGGCGGTGTGGACGTCCATAAGGATCTGCTCGATCATCCACTTGGTCCAACCATAGGGGTTGGTCGCGGGCTTCTTAGGATCCTCCTCGGTGACGGGCGGGTTGTCCGGGTCGCCGTAGACGGTCGAGGAGCTCGAGAAGATGATGGACTTGCAGCCATGGTTGCGCATGACGTCGACGAGCACCAGGG
>CABUZF010000310.1 GCA_902495985.1 uncultured Collinsella sp. | reverse complement strand
GTCGAAGCGACGCTCCGCGCGGGCTATGACATCCGCCACGGCCTCATCGTCTCCGGCGTCTATGCCAGCCATGGCTATGAGCGCAGCCACATGGACGGCGTGCGCAACACCTACGAGCTCGTTCGCGCCTACGTTCAGCGCTAGGGGAGCAGCGGCCTCGGCTGGCACAGCAGTACCGACCGAGGCCGCCCTCTGTAAGTTGCGGTGAAATAGGGACTGTTTAAGCGTTTAAAACCGCCAAACAGTCCCTATTTCACCGCAACTTATGAAGGGGATGGGGCTACTTAAGTGCGCCGGTCACCGTGCCGCCGCCGAGGACGACGTCGCCGCGGTAGACGACGACTGCCTGGCCGGGGGCGATGGCTCGCTGGGGCTCGTTAAAAGTTAGCAGCATTTGCCTGTCTGCGCCGCGCGTAAGGGTCGCTGCCTGGTCTTTCTGACGGTAGCGGTACTTGGCGTCTACGCGAATGCCGCCGGCATCCAGCTCGGCCTCCATGCGCGCGTCCGGCGCGCTCCAGATCCACTCATCGGCCGTGAGCGCCGCGGCGGTCAGGTCCTCGGCCTCACCCAGATGCACGGTGTTGTTGACGGCGTCGACGCCTGTCACGTATACGGGATGCGCCATCGCTACGCCCAAACCCTTGCGCTGGCCGATGGTATAGCGCAGTGCGCCGTTGTGGCGCCCGACCACGCTGCCGTCGCGCCATACGATGTCGCCCGGTGCAGCGGCATGTCCGCAGCGGCGCTCGATATAGCCCGCGTAGTCACCGTCTGGAATAAAGCAAATATCCTCGCTTTCGGCCTTCTTGGCGTTGATGAAGTCCTGCTCGGCGGCAATGCGGCGCACGTCGCGCTCCTTGTCCAGGCCTGCCAGCGGAAAGATTGTGCGTGCCAGGCGCTCTTGCGTGAGCGAATACAAAAAGTAACTCTGGTCCTTTTTGGGGTCCTCGCCGCGATGCAGCTGCCAGGTGCCGTCGGGCGCCTGGCTCGTTTTGGCGTAATGTCCCGTTGCGATGTAGTCGCAGCCCATGTCCAGCGCCGCATCGAGCAACGCGCCAAACTTAATGTGGCGGTTGCAGATGATGCACGGGTTGGGCGTCAGCCCCTCCTGGTAGGCGTTCACAAAACGCTCGATAACACTGTGGTCGAAGGTCTGCTGCAGGTCGAGCACATGGTGGGGTATCCCCAGGCGCTCGGCGACGGCCTTTGCATCGGCGATGTCGCGGTCGACCTTACTCGTGCCCGTGGCGGGGTCGGGCGCGGGGCAGGTGAGGCGCATGGTGGCGCCGACGCATTCGTAGCCCTGGCTTTTGAGCAGGTACGCGGTCACGCTAGAATCGACGCCGCCGCTCATGGCGACGAGCACGCGCTTGTTGTGCATGGGGAGGTTCTCCTTGGTGGCATGTGGCCAAAAAAGAAAAGCGGCGCGGGAGGCTGGTTCCGCGCCGCAGACATTGTAGCAAGTTCGGACGTCTCGTGGGACACCCTAACGAGATGGGCTCAGGCAGCCAGAAGAGAGGATAGGCCGGCATGCCATGGGCCTATCGACAAGTGACGGGCCCTTAGTCCTGGAACAGTGCCGTGGACAGGTAGCGCTCGCCGGTGTCGGCAAGCAGGGCCACGATGGTCTTGCCCTCGTTTTCGGGGCGCTTGGCCAGCTGCAGCGCGGCCCACACGGCGGCGCCGGACGAAATGCCCACGAGCACGCCCTCCTTGTGGCCCACGGCGCGGCCGGTGGCAAAGGCGTTGTCGTTCTCGACGGGGATGATCTCGTCGTAGACCCGGGTGTCGAGGACGTCGGGCACAAAGCCGGCGCCGATGCCCTGGATCTTGTGCGGGCCGGCCTGGCCCTTGGAGAGCACCGGGGAGGTGACGGGCTCGACGGCGACGACCTTAATCTCGGGGTTCTGCTCCTTGAGGAACTCGCCCACGCCGGTCACGGTACCACCGGTGCCGACGCCGGCGACGAAGATGTCGACCTTGCCGTCGGTGTCGTCCCAGATCTCGGGGCCGGTCGTGGCCTTGTGGATGGCGGGGTTGGCGGGGTTCACAAACTGGCCGGCGATGATGCTGTTGGGAGTCTCCTTCTGCAGTTCCTCTGCCTTGGCGATAGCGCCCTTCATGCCCTTGGAGCCGTCGGTGAGCACGAGCTGCGCACCGTATGCCTGCATCAGCTTGCGGCGCTCGACGGACATGGTCTCGGG
>CABUZF010000309.1 GCA_902495985.1 uncultured Collinsella sp. | reverse complement strand
CTCGCTCTCCAAGGCACTCTCGGAAGGCAGCCTTGCGCTCACCAAGACGTCAGCCTCCGCGAACGCTGCGATTGGCAAGCTGACGGGCGCGGTCACATCTACGACCACCCGCATCGACAACTCGCTTGAGTCTCTCCAAGCGACGATCGACCACAATAAGGCCGTTATCGGGCACTTGGAAATTCTCGTTAATGACACGTCGACAGGTTCCAAGGAAATTGACGCGCGCATTGTATCGACCATCGATTTGCTCCGCGAGCAGAATGAAAAGCTTCAGAGCATCAAGGACGGTCTGTCTGCGCAGTCGAGCGCCATGGCGAATGACGCCGCGGCTGTCTCGGGCGCCAGCGACGCTATCAATAACGCAATCCAGACCGGTGCGACCAACCTTGGCCAGGCCCAGACGGACCTGGGTCAAAACGCGCTGTCGAAGGCTTCGAGCGCGCTTGATTCATTTGCCGCCGTCTCGGGTGATCTGACGGGAATCGTGTCTGGCCTCACGCCTACTATTGCAAGTGCGCGCGGTACGCTTTCGCAACTCAACGCTACGCTCGGTCAGGCCAAGACCACGCTGTCCCAGACCGATGCCTCGCTTGCCAAGGTCCAGGACAAGCTTGCGACCGCCGCCAACGACATCGCGGCGCTACAGACCTCCGAGTCCATGGGCGAGCTGGCCGGCCTGATGGGCGTCGACGTCGATGACGTTGCAGACTTCATGGCATCTCCGGTCGAGCTGACCTCAAAGTCAATTTATCCGGTCAAGAGCTTTGGTTCGGGCATTGCCCCGTTCTATACCAATCTGGCGCTGTGGGTGGGCGGCTACGTGCTTATCGCCATCTACAAGCTCGAGGTCGACCGCGAAGGCATCGGCAGCTTTACCGCGCGTCAGGGGTACTTTGGCCGCTGGTTGCTCCTGGTGATCCTGGGCGCGTTCCAGGCCATCATCGTTACGGTAGGCGATCTGGTGATTGGCGTGCAGTGCGTCAGCCCGCTGCTGTTCGTGCTGGGCGGCATCGCCATCTCGTTCACCTACGTCAATATCATCTATGCGCTGTCCACCACGTTTAAGCATATCGGCAAGGCTATCGGCGTCATTCTCGTCATCGTGCAGATCCCGGGTTCGTCGGGCATGTACCCCATCGAGATGATGCCCGGCTTCTTCCAGTGGCTGCACCCGCTGCTGCCCTTTACCTACGGCATCAATCTGCTGCGCGAGACGGTCGGCGGCATGTATTCGTTCAACTACCTGTTTAACCTGTGCATTCTGGGCGTGTTCTTGATCGTGGCGCTCTTTATCGGCCTGCAGCTGCGTCCGCTGCTGCTCAACCTTAACCTGCTCTTTGATAAACAGCTTTCCACGACCGGTATGATGATTTGCGAGTCCAACGACCTGCCGCGCCAGCGCTACTCGCTGCGCACGGCCATGCGTGTCATGCTCGATTCCGATTCGTACCGTCGCGAACTGCTCGATCATGCGGTCGCCTTTGAACATCGCTACCCGTACTACATCAAGGGCGGTTTTGCCGCCGTGGTGGGCGTTCAGGTCCTGCTCTTTGTCCTGTCGACGGTTCTCGATATCGACAATAACGGCAAGATCATCCTGCTTGTCATTTGGATCATCTCGGTTATTGCCATCTGCGGCTGGCTTATCAATATCGAATATATCCGCGCGAGCCTCAATACCCAGATGCGCATCTCGGCGCTTTCGGATGAGGACCTTCGTCGCGAGATGCGCGAGCACACGGCCGCCATTCCTGCCGCCCGCCACATGTTTGGTCTCAACGCCAGCGAGCGTGGTGCCAAGGGCGGCGATCAGTCCACGGGCCGCTTGCCGCATATCGGCTCGCACCATAAATCTCAGGGCAGCGACAACACAGCCATAAATGATGGAGATACCGCCCCGTTCGGCAAGCACTCCAAAGGAGGTGAGGCATAAATGAAGAACATCCTGCATCTGTTTAGGCGCGATGTCCAAAACGTGTCTCGCTCCGTGATCGGCTTGATTGTCGTGATGGGCCTCATTATCGTGCCGTGCCTGTACGCGTGGTTTAACATCGCCGGCAGCTGGGATCCGTACGGCAACACCGGCAATCTTAAGATTGCCGTGGTCAACACCGATGAGGGTTACGAGAGCGATCTGATCCCCGTCGAGGTTAACGTGGGCGAAAACGTGACCGCCACCCTACGTGGCAACGAGAGCTTCGAT
>CABUZF010000308.1 GCA_902495985.1 uncultured Collinsella sp. | reverse complement strand
TTCTCGGCGATCTTGGGCACCTGGAAAACCTTTACCGCGCTGTGACGGCTAGCCTGACGGCGCATTTCCTGTAGTTGTTTTTTATCTCCTAAGGAGAGCGACATGGAGAACAAGTACGTTTGCTCCGTCGATATCGGCGGCACCAAGATTGCGACTGCCATTATGGAGTATCCGGCTGATGGCGGCGTGCCCCATCCGGTCTTTGAAGCTGAGGTCCCCACCGAGGCCCAAGAAGGCGGCGAGGCAGTTTTCCAGCGCATCGAGGCGTCCATCAAGGCTGCTCTCGAGGCGAACCCCGATGTCGAGGTCCTCGGTATCGGTATTGGCGCCGCCGGTGTCGTCGACCCCAAGACGGGCGCCATCGCCTACGCCAACGAGATCATGCCCGGCTGGTCTGGCGTTCAGTTGGGGCCGCGTCTGCGCGAGGACCTTGGTCTTCCCGTTGCCGTGGTGGGCGACGTGCAGGCTCATGCTCTGGGCGAGGCCCACTGGGGCGTCGGCAAGGGCAAGTTCTCCGTCTTGTGTCTGGGCATCGGTACGGGCATCGGCGGCGCATATGTCGAGAACGGCCGCGTGATGCAGGGCTTCCATGGTGCTGCCGGTCATATGGGCCACATCGAGTGCTCGGCTGCCGCCGGCATTCCCTGCGCCTGCGGGCGTTCCGGCCATCTTGAGTCTGTTGCTTCGGGCACTTCCATTGGTCGCATGTACGACGAGCGCTTTGGCCGCGTCGACCCCAGCCGTCCTTCGGTCGGTCGCGATGTGAACGACCTGTGCCGTGCGGGCGACGCAAAGGCGACCGAGGTCATCCATGACGCCGGCTTTGCGCTGGGTGCCAGCTTGGGCTCGCTCGCTAACATCCTGGACCCTGAGGTCATCGTGCTTTCGGGCGGCGTGATTCACCAAGGTCCCGATTGGCGTTCGCAGACGTGGAAGGATTCGGTGCACGAGGGCTATGCCAGCCAGGCGCTCGATCCGCTTCAGAACACACCGATCCTCATCGGTTCTCTGGAGGGCGATGCTCCGCTCATCGGTGCCGCCGAACACCTTCTCGCATCGTTGAAGTAAACATAACTACCAAGTGCGCCTTCTGAGGTGCCGCAGATTGACGTGAAAGAGGAGCGAAGCGTACTTCGGTACGCGAGCGACGGTTTGAACGTCAAGGTGCGGTGTCTCAGAAGGCTGTTTTGAGAAAGGTTGAGTCGAACATGACCGTTGATCCTTTGATCCAGTCCCTGAAGGGCAAGCTCGTCGTGAGCGTTCAGGCGTATATGGGCGAGCCGCTTCGTACGCCCGAGACCATGGCTCAAATGTCTCGCGCTTGCGAGCTCGGTGGCGCCGCCGCCATTCGCTGCCAGGGCCTTGCCGACATTGCCGCCATTAAGGGTCGCTGTGAGGTTCCTGTTATCGGCCTGTGGAAGGATGGGCACGAGGGCGTTTACATCACGCCGACGCTGCGTCACGCTCGCGCCTGCGTTGCTGCCGGTGCCGATATCGTGGCGATCGACGCCACCGATCGCCCGCGTCCCGACGGCAAGTCGGTCGAGGATACCTTCCGCCCGCTGCACGAGGAGGGTGTGCTCCTGATGGCGGATTGTGCCACCATCGAGGATATTCGCCGTGCTGTTGATATGGGCTTTGACCTGGTATCCACCACGCTTTCTCACGGTGTCGCCGCCATCGACTGCACCATGGCCGATGGCCCCGATCTGCCGCTCCTGCGTCAGGCGACTGAGGAATTCCCCGGCCTTCCCATCATTTGTGAGGGTCGCGTGCATACGCCCGAGGAGGCTCGCGCCGCGATCGATGCTGGCGCCTGGGCCGTTGTCGTCGGCACCGCCATCACGCACCCCACGAGTATTACAAGTTGGTTCAAGGCTGCGCTTGAGGCGTAAGACAGACCTCGTATCCGCTCGGGGCGGTATACTCAATATAGGCAATTGACCGCGCGGGATCCGGGTTGCTGGGTCCCGCGCTTGTTTTCGGGAGGCAACACATGCAAAAGGGAGATGCCATGGATGCGGCGGAGCGCTCGGAGCGCATCCCCGATATCGTCATCATCACCGGAATGTCCGGATCAGGCCGCACACAGGCCATGCACGTGTTCGAGGACATGGGCTATTTTTGCATCGATAACCTGCCTCCGCGTCTCATCGCCCAGCTTGCCGAGCTCGTCGGCATCAATACGGGCGTGGGCAGGCATCTCGCCGTCACCTG
>CABUZF010000307.1 GCA_902495985.1 uncultured Collinsella sp. | reverse complement strand
GTCCTTGACGACAACCGAGTTGCCGCCGATCTTGACGTTGTTGCCGATGCGAATGTTGCCGAGCACCTTGGCGCCCGTGCCCACGGTGACGTTGTTGCCCAGGGTGGGGTGGCGCTTGCCGGTTTCGTTGCCGGTGCCGCCGAGCGTGACGCCCTGGTAAAGCACACAGTTGTCGCCCACAATGGTGGTCTCGCCGATGACGACGCCCATGGCGTGGTCGATAAAGAAGTGCTTGCCAATCTGCGCGGCAGGGTGAATCTCGACGCCGGTGATGTGGCGGGTGATTTGCGAGAGCACACGGGCGAGCGAGCGATGTCCATGCTCCCACAGCCAGTGCTCGGGCACATGGTTCCACTTGGCGTGCAGGCCGGGGTAGGACAGGAAGATGACCAGACCGTTTTGCGCAGCGGGGTCTTGCGCCTGGACGGTTTTGATGTCCTCGCGAATGGTATTGATAAAGCTCACCGGCCGCCCTCCCTTAGCGCCATGGCAATGCGATTCAATAAAGTATAGCGATTCGCTAGGGATTAAAAAGGACAATCTTGGCGGCTTTGCGCTACAAGTGTCAGTTATGCAAACTTGCTGGTAATGGAGTCATGCTTTTGTGGGGTTGCGCACGAGGGGGCACCGCAACCGTATACTGGTCAACTTGGACGTATCCGCGCCCACAACTGAGAGGTTTTACTTCATGGGTTTCATCAATTTTATTGCCGAGCTGCTCAAAGACCCGCGCACCGCGATTGCCAGCTGGATCGCCGCCGGCCCGCTTATGGCCTACGGCTGCGTATTCCTGATCATCTTTATCGAGACGGGCGTGGTGTTCTTCCCGTTCCTTCCCGGTGATTCGCTGCTGTTCGCCTCGGGTTTCTTTGCCCACAACGGCGGCTTTAACATCGTGGCGCTTCTGGCCACCGCATGGGCCGCTGCCATTTTGGGCGATCAGTGCAACTTTATGATCGGTCACTTCTTTGGCCGCAAGATCATCGCTTCGGGCAAGGTCAAGGCCATGACGCCCGAGCGCATCAAAAAGTCCGAGGACTTCTTGGACAAGTGGGGTCACCTGGCCATCTTCCTGGGTCGCTTCTTCCCGTTTATCCGCACCTTTGTGCCCTTTATCGCCGGCATGGGCGGCATGCACTGGCGCAACTTCGTTATCTTTAACGTGCTGGGCGGCATTACCTGGTCGACGGTCTTTACGCTGCTGGGCTACTTCTTTGGCGGCATTCCCTTTGTGCAGGAGCACTTTGAGCTGCTGATTATCGGCATCGTTGCCGTGTCGATCATCCCGACCGTGGTCGGTCTGGTTAAGGCCAAGCTGGGTAAATAGAACGCCTAGCTCGAGCCAGCGCGCAGACCGTACAGTTGAGGCCCGTCACCGCTTACGGTGGCGGGCCTGTTTGCTTCGGTCAAATGAAAATACTTTACTTAGTTAAAGAAAAGCGTTTTATCAGACGCGTGCGGGGAGTACAATCTCGTGCATGCGAATCGACGTGCCATCGGCTTTGATGCTGCTCGCGTGTCCCGTCCGGCTCTACGCTCCGGGCGTGCGACGTTGCGACGCGGTCGGCCTCGGTCCTTGCGTGCGGGTTCGCGAGTATGCAACTGTGTATGTAAGGAGCGACATATGACTGTCGAGAAGAAGGATATCGATTGGGGTAGCCTCGGCTTTGGCTACATGAAGACCGATTGCAGCTACGAGGCTCATTGGAAGGATGGCGAGTGGGACGAGGGCGGCCTGACCACCGACCACACCCTGCATGTCTCCGAGTGCGGCGGTATCTTCCATTACTGCCAGGAGGTCTTTGAGGGCCTGAAGGCCTACACCGCCGAGGACGGCAGCATCGTCTGCTTCCGTCCCGACATGAACGCTGAGCGTATGTATAACTCTGCCCAGCGCCTCGAGATGCCCCCGTTCCCCAAGGACAAGTTCGTTGAGGCCGTCAAGCAGGTCGTTTCTGCCAACGCCGCCTGGGTTCCGCCCTTCGGTTCCGGCGCGACCCTGTACGTGCGTCCGTTTATGATCGGCTCCGGTGACGTGATCGGCGTGGCTCCCGCTCCTGAGTACACGTTCCGCATTCTCGTGACCCCGGTCGGTCCGTACTTTAAGGGTGGCCTCAAGCCCGTCAAGCTGCGCGTTTCCGAGTATGACCGTGCGGCACCTCACGGCACCGGCAACATCAAGGCCGGCCTGAACTACGCCATGTCCCTCAAGCCCACGATGGAGGCTCATCGCGAGGGCTATG
>CABUZF010000306.1 GCA_902495985.1 uncultured Collinsella sp. | reverse complement strand
GTTGAGGATGGTGCCGTCCAGGTCAAAGATCACATGGGAAAAAGCTGCTGCCATGGGTGCTCCTGCCGCTTGAGTTGTAAAACGCACCCCATGATACTGGGCATGCGTGCCGGGCATGTTTGGAATCTGAATATCTTTAATAGCCCTGAGCCTTTGTCGTTAGCAAATTCTCGGCAGCTGCTCTCCCACGAGCATGTCGAGGATACGAGTCGAGCCCCAGCCGGTGCGCACACGCACGGCGGGGCGGGCGTCTTCGGCAAGCGGCAGCACGCGACCGATGACGGCGGCATTCTCGCCGTAGCGGGCGGCGCGCATGGCGCTCAGCGCGGCATCGGCCTGCTCGGCCGGCACGACGGCAACCATCTTGCCCTCGTTTGCCACCTGCAGCACATCGTAGCCGAGCATCTCGCAGGCGGCCTGCACGTCGGGACGCACGGGCACGGCATCCTCGTCGACCTCCATGGCAACACCGCTGGCCTGGGCAAACTCGTTGAGTGTGGACGCCAGACCACCGCGCGTGGGGTCGCGAAAGCAACGCGTGTCGGGCGCTGCGGCCAAAACGTCGGCAATCAGGTGGTTGAGCGGCGCGGCGTCGCTTTCAATCGTGCTCGAAAACGCCAAGCCCTCGCGCTGGCTCATGATGGCGATGCCGTGGTCGCCCAGTGTGCCCGACACCAGGATGACGTCGCCGGGCTGGCAGTTGGCGCCGCTGAGCGCCATGCCCGTGGGAACCTCGCCCACGCCGGCGGTATTGATATAGACGCCGTCGGCCCCGCCGCGCTCGACCACCTTGGTGTCGCCCGTGATTATGGACACGCCCGCCTCACGCGCCGTTTCGGCCATCGTCTGCACAATCTGGCGGAGCTTATCCATGGGATAGCCCTCTTCGAGGATAAAGCCGCACGACAGGTAGCGCACGTTGGCGCCCGAGGTCGCGACGTCGTTGACGGTTCCGCACACGGCGAGGCGGCCGATATTGCCACCGGGGAAGAACTGCGGCGAGACTACAAAGCTGTCGGTCGACATGGCGATGCGCCCGCTCGCGGGCAGCGCGGCCACGCCGGCGTCGTTGCCTTCGAGCAGCTCGGGCGACCCAAAGGCATCCAGAAAGACCTCATCGATGATGCGCTTCATCATCTGACCGCCAGAGCCGTGGCCCAACAGGACGGTGCTATCGGTGATGCTATGGGACATATTCAAAACTCCAATCGTGGGTGGTGCCGGTGTGCGGGTGCGTCCGGACTAGTCGCGGTAGCGGTAGTACGCTGCGCAGCTGCCCTCGGAGCTCACCATGCACGGGCCGACGGGGTGCTCGGGCGTGCAAGTGCGGCCAAAGAGCGGGCAGCTGCTCGGCGTAATGGCCCCGCGCAGCACGTCGCCGCAGCGGCACCCACGCGGCTCGACCGTCGCCTCGACGGGCACCTCAAAGCGGGTACGGGCATCAAAGCGCGAGAACTCGGGGCGGATGGAAAGGCCCGAGTTGGCAATCGGCCCCAGCCCGCGCCACGTGGTGTCGCACGGCTCAAACACCTGCTCGACCAGCTGGCGCGCCACGGGGTTGCCGTCTGTGTTGACGCCACGGCGGTAGGCGTTGCCAATCGCGGGCTTGCCCTCGACAACCATCTGGACCAGCATGCAGATACCCTGCAAGATGTCGACCGGTTCAAATCCCGTGACCACACCCGGGGTATCGAACTCATCGACCAAAAAGCTAAAGGGCGTCAAGCCCGTGATGGTGGCGACGTGGCCCGGCAGGATAAAGCCGTCGATGGTGGTCTCGGGATCGTTGGCGATGGCGCGCAACGCCGGCGGCGTGGTCTTGTGGGCGCAATAGACCGAGAAGTTCAAAAGCCCGCGCGCCTCGGCCTCCAAGATGGCGGCGGCGATGGTGGGCGTCGTAGTCTCAAAGCCCACGCCCATAAAAATGACTGGGCGATCGGGGTTTTGCTCGGCAATGTCGAGCGCGTCGAGCGGGGAATAGACGATGCGGATGTCGCGCCCGGCCGCCTTTTGCGCAGCGAGCGAGGTAGACGATCCGGGCACGCGCATCATGTCGCCAAAGGTGGTGATGATGGCGCCGTCTATGTTGGCGAGCGCGATTGCGTGGTCGATGTCGCGGTTGGCGGTAACGCAGACGGGGCAGCCCGGTCCGCTCAGCAGCTTGAGCCCGGCCGGCATAATGGAGCGAAAGCCATAGCGGCCGATGCTCACGGTGTGCGTGCCGCAGACTTCCATAAGGTTGATGGTGCG
>CABUZF010000305.1 GCA_902495985.1 uncultured Collinsella sp. | reverse complement strand
GTGGGCGCCCGCGAGATTGCGCAGGATGCGAGCGTTGGCTTTGGCACCACCGGCGAGCAGGGCCTTACCTCGAGCGAGATTAAGGGCCGTGCGATGGGCGAGCTCAAGCGCCTGTTCCGTCCCGAGCTGCTCAACCGTATCGATGACATCGTGGTGTTCCAGAAGCTTTCGGGCGAGAACCTGACTAAGATTGCGCACCTGCTGGTGGACGATCTGCGCCAGCGCCTGATCGCAAACGGCATGAACATCAAGCTCACCGATGCGGCCTATGACAAGATCGTGGCCGAGGGCACCGACCTCACCAACGGCGCGCGTCCTCTGCGTCGTGCCATCCAAAAGCTCATCGAGGATCCGCTGTCCGAGGAGCTGCTGGCCGGCGAGTGGGGCGAGGGCGATACCGTCCTGTGCGACGTGGTCGACGGCAAGTTTGTCTTTAGCCACGGCACGGGTGAGATTCCGGCGCCGCGTCCGGCGGGTGCGCTCGGGGGCGATGCCGCTCCGGCGGCGCCGCACACCGGCAACGCTGCTCCTGTGGGAGGCGGCGTGACCTCGGGCCCCGGCGGCATGATGCAAGCCGGCTCTGGTGCGCTGTAGGGCGTGGCGACAATTTGATACGCGCAATCGAGGCGCTCCGGAAAGGGCGCCTCGATTTGTAGAGCTGCGGAAGTTGTGACCGTTACGCTATACGGTCCACCGTTAGCCGATGATGCGAGGGCGCTCGGCGTTTTCGACTGGTTTATGCACGCAAAGTCTGGGAATATACAAGTCGCATGTCTTACTGTCTAACCAGTTGCGCCAAGGAGGCACCATGGACTACAAGATTACCGGCTACGAGCCCGCCCAGCTGTTCCATTTCTTTGAGGAGGTCAGCGCGATCCCCCGTGGGTCTGGCAACGAGAAGGGCATCAGCGATTTCCTGGTCGCGTTTGCCAAGGAGCGCGGTCTCGATGTGTATCAGGACGAGGTCTACAACGTCATCATTCGCAAGCCCGCATCTGCCGGCGCCGAGAATGCCCCGACCGTGATGCTGCAGGGTCACATCGACATGGTGTGCGACAAGCTGGGCTCCGTTGAGCACGACTTTACGACCGATGGTATCGACCTGGTCGTCAAGGACGGCGTCCTCACCGCTAACGGCACCACTCTGGGCGCCGACAACGGTATCGCCGTCGCTCTGATGCTCACTGTTCTCGATGACGATTCGATCGTTCACCCTGCCCTCGAGTGCGTATTCACCACCGATGAGGAGACTGGCCTGGTCGGCGCCGAGACGCTCGACAAGTCCCAGATCAGCGCTCGCACCATGATCAACCTCGATTCCGAGGAGGAGGGCGTGGCTACCGTCAGCTGCGCCGGCGGCGTCGTCGTTACCTACACCTGCCCGATCGTGCGCGAGCACAAGACCGGCAGCACCCTCACGCTCGAGATTTCCGGCCTGCTGGGTGGTCACTCTGGCGCCGACATCAACCTGGAACGCGGCAACGGCAACCTCATCATGGCCCGCATCATCGACCGCCTGATGGTTGCCGGCGAGCCCGCCATCGTTAGCTTTAACGGCGGCACCAAGGACAACGCCATCAACCGTGAGTGCAAAGCTGTTCTGGTCTACGCCGACCACGCTGCCGCCGAGGCCGCGGCCCAGATCGCAAAGGGCATCATCGCCGACGTCACTGCCGAGCTCGAGGTCTTCGACCCCGGCTTTACCTGCACCGTCGAGATTGCCGACGACGCCGAGGTCGAGGCCATGGACCAGAAGTCCGCGCTTGCCCTCATCCGCGCCCTGCGTCTTGCCCCTAACGGCGTGATTCGCCGCAACGTCGCCACCGACGGCTCCGTCGAGGTTTCCTCCAACATCGGTGTGGTTGCCACTTCTGACGACGAGGTCAAGATCATGCTGTCCCCGCGCTCCTCGATCACCTCGCTGCAGAACGAGTTCAAGGACCGCCTGCAGACGCTGGCCGATGTCTTGGGCTTCGACGCCAAGTTTGAGTTCGAGTATCCCGGCTGGAGCTATGCCGAGCATTCGCCGGTCCGCGACGTCTTTGTCGAGAGCTATCGCGAGCTCTTTGGCTCCGAGCTGCGCATCGAGTCCATTCACGCCGGCCTTGAGTGCGGCCTGTTTGCCGAGGCCCTGCACGGCCTGGACGCCATCGCCGTGGGCCCGACGCTCTCCGATGTCCACACCCCGGACGAGAGCATGGAGCTCGCTTCTGCCGAGCGCTTCTACGAGCTGCTCATCGACGTCCTCAAGCG
>CABUZF010000304.1 GCA_902495985.1 uncultured Collinsella sp. | reverse complement strand
TTCCGCGGCCGCGCAGAGCTGGAGGCCGCCGGCGCCGACTACGTGGTAGACACCCAGGCAGAGCTCGCGGCGCTGGTGCTGGGCGAGTAGCGAGCGGCACTGCTTAACGTAGCTGCGACAATTCTTCCGCGAGGAAAGCGCGTCCCGTTTTGGAGCTCCGAAATGGGACGCGCTTTCCGCTTGAGGCGCGTCGGGAAAACGCCATCCCGTTTTGGAGCAATATTCCGGGTCGCACTTTCCGCAACCCACCCCATCCGGAAACCGCGACCCACTATTCGCCCAAATACCGGCTCGCATTTTCCCGAGCACCCACGATGCAACGCTGAACAAAGGAGACAGGTTCATATGCACCAAGGAGTGTCCCCAACTGCCGGCAGAAAAGGAACGTCCCCAAGTGCCGCCCCAATGACTACCATGGCAACGCCGCAGGTAGAGGACGGACAGCGAGCGGGCACCAGAGCGAACAAATTGGCATGAAAAGAGAACGGCATAGACCTTCTGGTCATGCCGTCCTCTTTGAATGACAAGTTGTCGCTCTGGTGCCCGCGCAGCGTCGAGCAGTTGCGGCGTTTGGTAAAACGCCGCAACTGCCCTAGTTCATCATCGCATTCATCATCTCGTTGGTTGCGGAATCGTCAGCAGACCACTCGCCGTCGTCATTGCAGGAGTACCTGAAGGTGACCTTGGTGTCCTTGGTTTTAGCAGCCTTAGTCACATCGACCATAACCTGACCGGCCATCTTGTACAGCTCGTCATCGGAAGGCATCGAATCGAGCGCGGCGACCTTCTCCTGGTACTGGGTGGCAAAATCCTCAACGATCTGGTTCATGGACTTGCAGGTAATGGTGACCTCGGCAGTTGCGGTGCCCTTGTCCTCGTCGACCGTCACGTCGCCGATCTTGTAGTCAAAACCCTCGAGATAGCTCTTGGCGTACTCCTTGGGATCGATGCCCAGCTGCTCGAACTCGTCGCCCGAGGCCTCTTCCAGGCCGGCGAGGAAGTCGTCGCCGCCGTTCTTGACCTCGTCAAACTGCGTCGAAAGATCCTCGGTAATGAGTTCCTCAACCGAAGGACCTCCGCAGCCGGAAAGCACAACCACGCACGCGACCAGAACAGCCATCAGGGGCACAAGCAGCAGCTTCTTTTTCATGAGATTCCTCCCAACAAGCGGCACCGCGCTTCCCGACGCGGCGCACGTCGTAACAATAAGGCCATACTAGCCGCTAACGAACACCCCCGTCAAAGCAAAGGCGCATACGGCTCGATTTAACGTCCGAACGGTTTACCGGTCCGCCCAACGCGCAATAAAACGTTCCGCCGCATTGCAATAAAAAAGGGTGGTCGGACAATTCGACCACCCCAAAACACCCTTATGTTGCCGCAGACTACTTGCGGACGACCTTGACGATGACATCGCCGGCGGCGACAGCGGAGTCAGCCTCGACGGCGAGCTCGACGTCGGCGAACTCGGCGGTGTTGGACACAGCCACGACGACGCAGTCCTTGTAGCCGGCAGCGGCGATCTTGGCGCGGTCGATCTTAAGCATGGGCTGGCCAGCCTTAACGACATCGTCAGCCTTGACGAAGCCCTCGAAGCCGTCGCCGTTCATGTTGACGGTATCGACGCCAACGTGCACCAGAACCTCGATGCCGCTATCGGACTGCAGGCCCACGGCATGACCCATGGTGACGGTCACCTTGCCGTCGCAGGGAGCGTAGACCAGGTCGTCCTCGGGCCACACGGCGCAGCCCTTGCCCAGAACCTCGCCACCAAAGACGGGATCGGGCACGTCGGCCATCTTGATGACCTTGCCCTTGACGGGCGAGCACAGCACGTCGGCACCGGCAGAAGCAGAGATGGAGGCCGGAGCAGCAGCTGCCGCGGGCTCAGCCTTCTTCTTGAACATATCAAACAGACCCATGCGTTTTCTCCTCTTGATTAAGCGCAACGTTATGCGCATGCCTATGGTGATTATAGTGCCAAATGATCAAATTGCTAAGGTGGGGACTCGAATCGCAAGCCCTTCTCGGTAGTGCTCGTGGGATGAGCATCTCCTTTGCATCGCGGGCCGATAAGCCGAGCATCGCCTGCGCACGGGACGGGCAGAAGCGGGCGCGCCAAACCCGACACTTCTTTTCGCTCTCGAGTCCCGCCGCCCCGTCCCTGACACTTCCTGATACCGACCGAAACGTGCCAAAATAAAACCGTCCCTTTTTGGTAGGTTTGGCGAGTGTGGGAGTTCGCATGGATATCAAGC
>CABUZF010000303.1 GCA_902495985.1 uncultured Collinsella sp. | reverse complement strand
TCAACGACCTCATCGATCGTAAATTTATCCATATCAAACCACACGATACGGTCATCGCGCTTAAACCACGAAAGCTGACGCTTGGCATAACGACGCGAACGCATCTTAATGAGTTCGCGAGCCTCATCCATGCTCATCACACCATTGAAAGCATCGATGATCTCTTTATAGCCAATTGCCTGCATCGACGTCAGGGCATCTCCCAGCCCCTGGTCCATAAGACCGCGGACCTCATCGACAAGACCCTGCTCAAACATCAGATCGACACGCAGGTTAATGCGCTCGTAGAGCACCTCGCGATTACGCGTCAGACCAAACCACAGAGCGTGATAATGCTCGCGCGGAACACTAAACTGCGACTTTTGCTGCGCATAGGAGACGCCATCATCGTGCATTTCGAGCGCGCGAATCACGCGGCGAACATTATGGGGGTGGATGACCGCAGCGGACTCGGGATCACGCTCGGCAAGCAGGGCATGCAGTTCTTCCTCGCCAATACGCTCGGCAAGCTCCTGATAGCCCACACGACGATCGTCCTCAAGTTCACCCGAGGGAAAGTCCATCTCATCAAGGGCGGCCTTGAGATACAGCCCCGTACCTCCACAAAAAACCGGCAGGCAACCCAAACCAAGGAGACGTTCAACATGCGCGCGAGCGTCAGCCTGATAAAGCGCAGCAGAATATGCCACACCCGGCTCTACAATGTCGACAAGACGCAGCGGCGCCGTACACTCATCGGGCGCCATCTTTGCGGTACCGATGTCCATGCCGCGATAGATTTGCATCGCATCACACGACAGCACTTCGGACGAAAGACGAGCGGCCAAACGGTCGGCAACATCACTCTTACCTACCGCCGTCGGACCAACGATCGCAACGGCGGAAAGACCTGCCCCGGGAGAAACCATTAGCGCGGCTCGCCCACAACGGAGCCGGACAAATACCAGGTCTTGGCAACGTCAACGTCAACATCAACGATCTTGCCAACAAGCTGATCGATGCTGTAACCCTCGGGGATAGGCGCATGCACGGTCTGATTCTTGGGACTCTTGCCCAGCAGGACCGCGTCGTTCTTTTTACTCGTTCCCTCAATGAGCGCCGGCACCAAAGTATGAAGCTCCCCCTGGTTATACTCGTGTGCCGTGGTCTCGATAACCTTAACCAGGCGGTTGAAACGCTCGAGAATAACCTCATGCGGCGTAGGATCGTCAATCTCTGCGGCCGGGGTACCAGCGCGCTTGGAATAGATGAAGGTATAGGCCTGAGCATAGCGGACCGTCTCGGCAAGTGAGAGCGTCTGCTCAAAGTCTTCTTCAGTCTCGCCCGGGAAACCAACGATAATGTCGGTCGAGAGCGCGATATCGGGCATGCGGTTGCGGATGCGATCGACAAGGCCCAGATAGTCCTCGCGTGTATAACGGCGATTCATCTCTTTGAGGATGCGCGTGGAGCCCGACTGAACGGCCAAGTGAAGCTGCGGCATGACGGCGGGCGTCTCGGCCATAGCGTCGATGGTCTCGGGCAGCAGATCCTTAGGATGAGAAGAGGTAAAGAAGATGCGCTCGACGCCCGTATCGCCCACCGCGCGCAGCAAATCGGCAAAACGCGGCTTGCCAAACAGATCGCGACCATATGAGTTAACGTTTTGGCCCAGCAGCGTAATCTCACGCACACCCTGGCGCACCAAAGCGGTCACCTCGTCGACAATCTCCTCGAAGGGGCGGCTTTTTTCGCGACCGCGCACGTACGGCACGATGCAATAGGTGCAGAAATTATTGCAGCCTGTCATGATGGGCACCCAAGCGTGATACTGGGTCTCGCGATGCCACGGCATGCTCATGGCATCCGTATCCTCATGCTCGTTGGTGCGGATATGACGCTTACCATCAAGGAACGCCTCGGCAATGAGCTCGGCCACATGTGCGATAGAATGCGTGCCAAAGATGACATTGACGTTATCGACGTTGGTGAGCAGGCCCTCGCCATCACGCTGCGCGATGCAGCCGCCCACGGCAACCACACGCTTGCCCGAAGGCGAAGGCGGCAGGCTTTTGCAGGAATTGCACTGACCGTACAGGCGAGTATCGGCGGCCTCACGCACACAGCATGTCATGAAGACAACGATATCGGCATGCTCGGGATCGAGCGCCATGAGGCAACCATACGAATCGAGCAGACCGCTCACGCGCTCAGAGTCGTGCTGATTCATCTGGCAGCCAAAGGTGCGGATAAAGTAGGTTTTACCGGCAAGAATATCGCGTAC
>CABUZF010000302.1 GCA_902495985.1 uncultured Collinsella sp. | reverse complement strand
GTTTTGGTAAGTTTTGTCGTTGACGATAAAGGCGACCTGCTAGGCGATGGCCTCAACATCGAGGCTGCCGTTTTGTACGCCGAAAAGCACGGCGCAAACTCGGTTGGCGTTAACTGCTGTTCACTTGCGGCCGCGAACGTGGCAGTGCCCAGGATGGTTGCATCGGCGACTACGCCCGTCACGGTACGTACCAGCGTGGGCGATCCGGTCCAAACTCAGGATGGCCCTGTGTGGCGCGAGAACCCCGAAGCCTTCGCGCGCGCTTGCATCCAATGGAAGCATGCCGGTGCCGCAATGGTGGGCAGTTGCTGTGGGACCACGGCGATCACCACGGCGGCGATGGCCGAGGCGCTCGATATATAAAGGTCGAAACCGCTCCATACGGGGCGGTTTTTTATTGCCTGCACATCGTCGGTAGCATTTGCCCAAATGGTGAATGCCGGTTTTGGTAGGTTGCCGGGCAAGCGTTGCGGGTATACCCAATGCGTACCATGATCCAAACACTGTGAGGTGTCTGCGCGTGTGCGCGATAATTCATTTTGGAACTGATGGTTGGCGCGCCCGCGTCGACGACGACTTTACCGCCGACAACGTTGCCCGCATTGCCGATGCCGTCGGCGAGTTGTGGCAAAAGATCAATCCCGGCAAAACAGTATATATAGGGTTCGACACCCGGCCGCAGGCGCGCGAGTTCGCTGAGCTTGCGGCAGGCGTGCTTGCCGCTCACGGATTGGACGCAGTGCTCGCATCTCGGCCCGTCCCAACCCCCGCCCTTACGTGGGCGGCGGCGTATGACGGCGAGGCCTGCGGTGCGCTCATGGTGACGGGGTCCCATCATCCTCAGGGGTATCTGTGCCTTAAACTACGCATGGGAGATGGCTCGACGGCCAATCAGGACGTCATCGAAGAGCTCGAAGAGAGCATGGCCCCCGAGCCGATGGGGATCGAGGAAAGCTATCGCACCGCGGATATTATTCCTGACTATATGCAGGCGGTGGCATCGTTTGTCGATGCCGAGGCCATTCGAGCCGCTCACCTGCGTGTGGTGGTTGACCCCATGGGCGGCGCGGCCCAGGGATATCTTGCCGACCTGCTGCGGGAGCTGGGCGTCGAGGTGCACGAGATTCATGCCGGAGAGTCGTCCGATCAAGAGGACATTTGCCCCGACCCTGTTGAGCCATGGGTGGACGCTTGCGAGCGTGCGGTTGTCGAGGACGGGGCGTGCGCGGGCCTGGTGACCGACGGCGATGCCGATCGTATCGGCGCGGTCGACGAACGCGGTAGATATATACATCCTGATCAAATCATGGCGCTTGTTTTGGGCGACCTCGTTCAATTCCGCAATTTGGAGGGGCGTGTCGTCGTCAATCTCTCGTGCTCGACACTCGTGCGCCGCATTGCTGAGGCGCTTGGCTGTCGTGTGACCGTTAAGCCGGTCGGTTTCAAATATATAGCTGCAGAGATGAAGAAGGGCGGCGTCCTCATGGGAGGCGAGGAGGCCGGTGGTATCGGCATCGCCGCGCATATGCCCGAGCGTGATGGAATCCTTGCTTGTCTGATTCTGTGTGAGCTTATGGCAAAGACGGGCGCGCCCTTGGGCGTTTTGGTCGATCAGCTCGAGGCCAGTTTTGGTAAGACGAGCTATGGGCGTCGAGATTTGCGCCTTGAGGCCGAAGACGCCGAATCGCTGCGAACGCTGCTTCCTGGCATGAATCCCAAATCGATTTGCGGCAAGGCGCCGCAGGCTGTAAGCCATATGGATGGTTTACGTTTGGCATTCGAGGATGACACCTGGCTGCTGATCCGCCCCAGCGGGACCGAACCGGTGGTTCGCGTATACGCCGAGGGGTTCTCGGTGGAGGAGCGCGATGAGTTACTCGATGCCGGCTGTGCTTTGGCTAAGGGAGCCTATCAGCTTTAGCCATATGACGCTTCACTATAAAGAGACCCTCGGTGAGCGGTAGAGAACGGCTGGCAAACGTAAGCTGGCTTTAAATATGTGTAGGAAATGTGTACGACCAGATTCCCGCCCGCGGGGGCCCTCCTGTCTGGCAATATATCTCCTTGCCGCGCGGCCCGGTCGAACCGGATCAGCCGCGGGGCGTGCACCTTGAGAACCGGATACTGCGAGGATGGACACACCAGTTGTGTCGCATCCGGGCAGACATCGAACCATTTGAAATGGTCTAACTTGGATTTGTTTTTCGCAAGGCCGCCGAGAGGCGGCCCCGAGAAATTCCTTTTCCTATCTAATAGAACCATATG
>CABUZF010000301.1 GCA_902495985.1 uncultured Collinsella sp. | reverse complement strand
TCGTCCGCGACGAGCAGCTGTTCTACCTCGCCTGCCGTGGCCTTGACCAAAACGCCGCCGAGGACCTGTTCATCCGCGCCAAGCTGGAGGACGCCGCGCTTTCCGCCACCGACGAGCGCACCCGCGCAGCCGTCGTCCGCCTGGGCAACAACCTGATCGACAACTTTGAAGAGGAGCTCGCATGATCGACACCGAGCACGTTAAATGCGACACCTGTACTGCCCCCGAGCCCATGGAGCTCGACGCCAGCGACGAGGCTTCGCGCGGCTGGCCCACCGTGGACATCGAGACTAACCCCTACAAGGGCCAGTTCCCGCTGTTTCAGCAGCACCCCGAGATCGCCTTCCTCGATAGCGCCGCCACCGCGCAGCGCCCCGCCTGCGTGCTCGACGCCGAGCGCGACTTCTACCAGCGTATGAACGCCAACCCCCTGCGCGGCCTATACTCGCTGTCCGTCGAGGCCACCGAGGCCATCGCGAAGGTGCGCCAGCAGATCGCCGACGTCATCGGCGCGCCCCAGGCCAACGAGGTCGTCTTCACCCGCAACACGAGCGAGTCGCTCAACCTGGTCGCCAAGAGCTTTGCACCCACGGTGCTCGAGCCCGGTGACGAGGTCGTCATCACCATCATGGAGCACCACTCCAACCTGATCCCGTGGCAGCAGGTCTGCCGCGAGACCGGCGCCAAGCTCGTCTACCTCTACCCCACCAAGACCGGCCAGCTCACCACCGAGGAGGTTCTTGCCAAGGTGGGTCCCAAGACCAAAATCCTGGCCGTGGGACAGGTCTCCAACGTGTTGGGCGTCGAGAACCCAGTCAAGAACCTCGGCAAGCTCGTCCACAAGTACGGCGGCTATCTGGTCGTCGACGGCGCGCAGTCGCTGCCGCACATGCCGGTCGATGTGGCCGACCTGGGAGCCGACTTCTTTGCCTTTAGCGCACACAAGGCTATGGGCCCCATGGGCATCGGAGTGCTGTGGGGCAAGATGGACCTGCTGAACGCCATGCCGCCCATGCTCACCGGTGGCGAGATGATCGATTCGGTCACCGAGCAGGACGCCGTCTGGGCGCCTGTCCCCGAGAAATTCGAGGCCGGCACGCAGGACGCCGCCGGCATCTTCGCCACGGGTGCCGCCCTTGATTACCTGGTCAACACTGTGGGCTACGAGAACATCCAGGCCCGCGAGCAGGCACTCGTCCACTATCTGATGGGCGAACTCATGCAGCTCGACTTTGTCCAGATCATCGGCTCCATCTACTGGGACAACCACCACGGCGTTGTGAGCTTTAACGTCAAGGGAATTCACCCGCACGACGTCGCGAGCATCATGGACATGGACGGCGTCTGCATCCGCGCCGGCCACCACTGCGCGCAGCCGCTGCTCACCTGGCTGGGCGTCGAGAACCTTGCCTGCTGCCGCGCCAGCGTGGCCTTCTACAACGACAAGGCCGACATCGACAAGTTCATCGCCGGCCTGCATCACGTTTGGAGCACGTTCAATGGGTAATCTGTACACCTCCACCACGTTTATGGAGCACAACTCACACCCCGACTACAAGTACGAGATGGATGCCCCCACGCACGAGCACGACGGCATCAACCCCAGCTGCGGCGACGAGCTCACCTTGCAGCTACGTGTCGAGAACAACGTGATCGAGGAGGCCTCGTTTACCGGCCACGGCTGCGCCATCAGCCAGGCCAGCGCCGACATCATGGCCGACCTCATCACCGGCGAGACAGTCGAGGAGGCTCGTCGTCTGGCAGGGCTCTTCCTCGCCATGATCCGCGGCGAGCAGCTCACCGAGGAGGACCTGAAAGATTTGGACGAGGCCGCCCAGCTCCAGGATATCTCGCACATGCCCGCCCGCGTTAAATGCGCCGAGCTCGCCTGACGCACCCTCGACGGCATGCTCACGGGACAAAATAATCAGTAATAGTTGTCTCAAATCTGAAGAATTCAGTTGGCCGAATCGCTTAACTTTCGCGATTCGGCCATTTTCTTTTCTGGCTTTATTTCAAGGCCTCGGCCTGCGCGTCCACCTGCGCATAAGCACGCACAATGCGAGAAACGGTACTTTTGCCAATCCCCGTATATCGCTCAATCTGACGCACCGTAAAACCGGCATCGTGCAATCCAAGAATCACGGTATTGCGCTGCGCCGACGGTGCGGCTTTAACCCCGTGGAGCGGAACCCCGAGCCCCTTCGCCAACTTTTCGGCAAAGGCGTGCCGCTCCCACTCCGTCTCTTCCAGATCGGGCATCACGGGCTCGCCG
>CABUZF010000300.1 GCA_902495985.1 uncultured Collinsella sp. | reverse complement strand
CGTCGGCCGGGAAGGTTATGCCGGCCTGCTGACGCACGGCATCCATGATGCGCAGTGAGACGAGCGTGACATCGCGGTAGTGGCCGAGCTCGTGGCGTCCCGCCGGGGTCTCCCAAATCTCTTCCTTAACGTTATCGATGCCGCCTATGGCGGTGATAAAGTCTGTGAGTTCGTATTCCATGGTGTTGCTCGATTTGGGCAGGTCGAGCACGCGGCCGTTGTCGCCCTGTTCGCGCGGCGCCTCGGTCGCCGAGCCGCGTACGACGTCGCCGCGATAGTCGATGCGGACGTTGCGGGGCGTGGTCAGATGGTCGATCTGGATAGTGCCACGCTCGCCTTCGATCTGCGAGGGCAGCAGGTCATTCGTAATTTTGGAGTGCGCGAGCTCGACGGAGATGCGGCCTCCGCCATAGCTGGCGAGGATGGAACCGCAGCCGTCGATGGGGCCGTGCGTGAGCTGTCGCGTGGTGGGGTCGAGCAGAGTAGTCATGCTCGTAAGGCCGGAGGGCATGCCGAAAATCTCGACCATGGGCTCGACGGCGTAGACGCCAATGTCCATGAGGGAACCCGATGCCATATTGCAGTCGAAGATATTGGTGGCGCGTCCCGCGAGAATCTCGTTGTAGCGCGAGGAATACTTGCCAAAGCGCAATGAGGCGCGGCGGATGGGGGCGATCTCGCCCAGGGCGTCCTCGATGGCGTGGAAGGCGGGATCGTGGAGGGGACGCATGGCTTCGAGGGCCACGACACCTGCTGCCTCGGCAGCGCGGAAGACTTCCAGCGCCTGCGCTTCGGTGGCGCAGAAGGGTTTCTCGACGATGACGTGCTTGCCACCGGCGATGCAGGCAAGGGCCTGCTCGTAGTGAAGTGCGTTAGGGCTGCCGATATAGACGGCGTCGACGTCGGCGGCTACCGCAAGCTCATCGAGTGACGTAAAGTTTCGCTCACCACCGCGCTCGGCGGTAAAGGCAGTACCGCGATTGGCGTCGCGTGAAAGCGTGCCCACAAACGCGGCTTGGTCGTTGGCGTTGACGACCTGGATAAAGTCGTCGGTAATCATGGATGTGCCGATGGTTGCGATACGCAACATGTGTCCCCCTTGCGTTGTTTGGCTTACAGGACGAGTGTAGCGCGGGAGGACACAAAAGCGTGCGAAAACGCCGTTACAGGTCGCTCTCGTTAAAGCCGGCGTCGATATCGAGGTTGCTGCCGTCGGCCGCCGTGGTGGCAAGCTCGTCGCAGCGCTCATTGAGCTCATGGCCGGCGTGGCCCTTAACCCAGATGAACTCCACTTTGTGTTTGCTCTTTGCGGTGAGCAGGCGCTCCCACAGATCGCGGTTCTTGACAGGCTGCTTGTTGGCGGTCCTCCAGCCTCGTTTTTTCCAGCCGTCAATCCAGTGTTTGTTGAAGGCGTTAACGACGTACTGCGAATCGGAATGGACCTCGACCTCGCAGGGGCGGTTAAGTGCCTCGAGCGCCACGATGACCGCCATGAGCTCCATGCGGTTGTTGGTGGTCTTGGCGTAACCGCGCGAAAGCTCGGAGGTGAAGGTCTTGCCGGCGGGGTTGGTGTATTTGAGCACGGCGCCGTAGCCGCCGCGTCCCGGATTAGATCGAGCCGAGCCGTCGGTATAGATGATGACCTTCACATGGTTCCTTTCGTTGGGTACGTTTCGTGTGGGTGACCATTGTAGCGCCATGCCCGCCGGGGGCTAGCAATCTACGATTTCTATCCCGTCTTCCGACAGTTAGTTGGCATGGATGATGCGGTTGAGCTCGTCGAGGTATTGCTGCAAGAGGGGAGAGGGCTTGCGCTCGTCGTGCATGATATAGCCTACGTGCATCGTCGGGGCGTCTGCCAGCGGGATCGATGCCATACCCCATTGCATTTCATTGGAGAGGACACCGGTCGACAAGGTGTAACCGTTCGACGTGATAAGTAAGTTAGTGAGCGTCCCGCGGTCCGAGATTCGTATGTTGCGGTCGCAGGGGATATAACTAAAAGGTTCCTCGGCGTAATAGAAGGAGTTTGAGGTTCCCTGCTCAAAGCTGTAGCGCGTATAGGGTGTGAGGTCGGCAAGGGACAGCTGGGGGCGGCGTGCGAGCGGGTGGCGCTCACTAACGAAGACGTGGACCGTCGCGTCGAAGAGGGGATGGAAGCTTGCGCGGGCATCGGCGAAGGCCTTCTGCAGAACGCGGGCGTTAAAGTTATCTAGATACAGAACGCCGATATCGCTGCGAAATGCGCGGACGTCGTCGATGATCTGCGAGGTGGTGGTTTCGCGCATGATG
>CABUZF010000299.1 GCA_902495985.1 uncultured Collinsella sp. | reverse complement strand
AGGTGTTCCAGTACCAGATCGCCTACAACGTCATCCCCCAGATCGGCGGCGAGGCCTTTGCGGGCTACACCTCCGAGGAGATGAAAATGCAGAACGAGGGCCGCAAGATCATGCACCTGCCCGAGCTGCGCGTGAACTGCACCTGTGTGCGCGTGCCGGTGCTGCGTTCGCACTCCGAGAGCATTACGCTCGAGTTTGAGCGCGACATCACGGTGGAAGAGGCCCGCGCTGCGCTGGCTGCCGCTCCCGGCGTCAAGCTGGTTGACGATATGGCTGCCGAGGATGCGCACGACCGCTTCCCCATGCCGATGGACACCTCCGACCAGGACCTGATTTGGGTCGGTCGCGTGCGCCGCGACATCTCGAACCCGGAGGCCGCGCGTGGTATCACCTTCTGGTGTTGCGGTGACCAAATCCGTAAGGGCGCGGCAACCAACGCCGTCCAGATCGCTAAGCTGCTCTGCGAGTAGTGTGACCTGTCCGGCGGGGGCCGGGCTTAGTTTTCAGAACGTCCTCGACCATGTGTGGCGTCTTGTCCTGCTCCTTCGGAGTCGCGGACAAGGCGCCACGCTGGTCTGCGGAGTGTTCTGAAAACTAAGCCCGGCCCCCGCCTGCGATGACGCTGCTGCAGGCGGCCTGCGATGGGGCCGTTGTTGGTTGAGGCCGCTGGGCTGATGTGGGAGCGCGCGGCTGTTGCGGGCTCTGGTCCCGGCGGCGGCCTCGGCACTTCGTGCCTGCTGCCTTGGGTGACTTTGGGGTCGATTGGGGTTGTCTGCACAATTCGCGGTATTATGGTGCGGAGTTTTGAAAGGAGCCGCTGGTGGTCACGACGACGTTTGCTTCGCCTTTGGGCGAGATTTTGCTTGCCGCTGATGGCCGCGGTTTGACAGGGCTTTGGTTTGAGGGACAGGAGCACTTTGGCTCTACGCTTCTCAAAGAAGATGCAGAGCATGTTGAAGGTACCGATGCGGTTTCCGGTATTGGTGGCATGTCTTCGGCGAATCCGGCCCATGGTGCGGCTTCTTCGGTGCTTGAGCGTTCCTGGGCTTGGCTGAATGCTTATTTTGCAGGGCAGGAACCTCGGTTTACGCCTCCGTTGCATATGATTGGCACGGCGTTTCAGCGTGAAGTCTGGTACGAACTGCTTTCTATTCCGCGTGGCGAGGTCGCTACGTATGGCGAGATCGCCCAGCGTGTTGCGGCTCGACATCGTGTGCCGGGAAATGAGGCACCCGTTGTGTCTCCCCGTGCTGTGGGGGCTGCGGTCGCGCGTAATCCCATTTCGATTATTGTGCCGTGCCATCGCGTAGTTGCCGCCGATGGTTCGCTCAACGGATATGCTGGCGGCCTCGACCGCAAGGAGTGGCTGCTTCGGCTTGAGGGCGCCTACGAAGAGTAGTGCCCGAACACTTTGCATGGCGAAGGCGCCGCGAAGGGACGAGTCGCTGTCCCTTCGCGCCTGGCATGCGTCAAAGCGCTCGACACGTGCGCCTTAAGTTTGGCTAAGCCATATCCTGCGTATTTAAAAACGCGCAGGTTGAGCAGTTAAGGCTGCGCTAAGGCGGTTGACGGTGCGCTATTATCGGCAGTATCGAAACCCGTATAGCCGTGCGCCAAAGGAACAACTATGAAGCTGATGCTTGCCGAGGACGAACCCGGCCTCTCCCGCGCCCTTACCGCGATTCTTCAACATAGCGACTACGAGGTCGACACCGCGCTCGATGGTCTGACGGCGCTCGAATATCTACTCGCCAACGACTATGACGCCGCAATCCTGGACATCATGATGCCTGGCATGGACGGTATCGAGGTACTCAAGCGCACGCGTGAGGCCGGCAAACGCCTGCCCATCATCATGCTTACGGTCAAAAGCGAGGTGTCCGATAAGGTCGAGGGTCTGGACGCCGGCGCCAACGATTACCTGACTAAGCCGTTCGCCGCCAAGGAACTGCTCGCTCGCATTCGTGCCATGACGCGTGCTGCGACGGCAATTGACGCCACGACGCTCAGCGTGGGCAACGTGCGCCTCGACACGGCGGCTTGTACGCTTGTGGGTCCCTTGGGCGAGGAACACCTAGCCAATCGTGAGTTTCAGCTTATGGAACTCTTTATGCGCAACGCCGGCACGCGCATGCCCACCGAGCGCCTGATGCTCGATGTTTGGGGCGAGGACGCGCTCGAGGGGGCCAACGTGGTGTGGGTCTACATCTCATACCTGCGAAAAAAGCTGACGGCGCTGGGTGCCGACGTGGCTATCCGCGCGTCGCGCAATCAGGGATATTCGCTCGAGGTT
>CABUZF010000298.1 GCA_902495985.1 uncultured Collinsella sp. | reverse complement strand
TGCGCGTCGAAATCGGGGCGTATGGCCAGGTAGCCCGCGAGTGCTTCCTCAGTGGCGGTGTAGTAGGTCATGGTCCCGTCGAGCTTGGCAATCTCGGCCATCTCGTCTTCGGTGAGGGAGAAGTCGAAGATGTTCGCGTTGTCGGCGATGTGGGCGGGGTTTTTGGAGCCGGGGATGATGGAAGTGCCCATCTGTACGTGCCAGCGCAGGATCACTTGGGCCGGGGTCTTGCCGTACTTCTCGGCGAGAGCGACGAAGACGGGCTCCTCCAGAAGACCTTTGTCGCCGTGGCCGAGCGGGTACCACGCCTCGATCACCGTGCCGTACGGCGCGAGGTAGGCGCGCAGGTCGCGCTGGGCGTGGTAGGGGTGGCACTCAACGGTCACGAGCTGCGGCTTGATGTCGGCGACCTCGATGACCTCGGCGATCTTGTCTTGCGGGAAGTTGGAGAGGCCGAGGGCGCGCACCTTGCCCGCGCGGTACGCCTCCTCCATCGTGCGCCACGCGGCCAGGTAGTCGCCTACCGGCTGGTGCAGGATGAGCATGTCGACGTAGTCGAGCCCCAGGCGCTGGAGCGTGGCGTCCACCGCCGGCATGCCCGCGTCGTAGACGCTCGGCCAGAGCTTGGTGGAGATGAAGATCTTGTCGCGCGCGATGCCGCTCTTGGCGATGGCACGGCCCACGGCGCGCTCGTTCATGTAGGCGTTGGCGGTGTCGATGTGCTCGTAGCCAGCCGCGAGCGCGGCGGTTGCGGCCGTCTCGGCCTCGGCCGGGGTCATGAGGAAGGTGCCCAAACCCTCGATGGGCATCTCTACGTCGTTGTTGAGCTTCAGATACTCCATGGTCTCCTCCTTAATGGCGACTTTTCGAATACAAGGCTACGGCGTTTACTGACGTGCGAGAAGTTCACGTTGGAATGATGGATATAACCATGGGGTATATACGGCACATAATGCGTGACAGGAGGATCGATGTACAACCCACAGCTTGACACTTTCATCCGCGTGGCGGAGGCGGGCAGCTTCTCCAAAGCGGCACAAGAGTCCTTCATCACGCCCACGGCCGTCATCAAGCAGATGAACCTGCTGGAGTCGCGGCTAGGCCTTACGCTGTTCCACCGATCGCATCAGGGGCTTTCGCTTACGCGAGCAGGCAGGTCGCTGCTCGCCGACGCCCGCCATATCGTGCAGTACTCTCAAGAATCAATCGCACGCGCCCGCGTCGCCGAGCGTGGAGAAAAGCGCATCATCCGCGTGGGAGTGTCGCTCATGACGCCCAGCACGCCGCTCACGAAGCTGTGGCCGAAGGTGAAGGAACGTTGCCCTGGCATGAGCCTTCAGGTGGTCACGTTTGAAAACACACCCTTGGCGGCGCGCGGTTTGGCGAACCTCGGGCAAGACATGGATATCGTGGCGGGGATTTTCGACGATGCCTTTCTTAAAGAGCGCGGGTGCCTGGGCCTCGAGCTTTCGCGCGAGCCGCTCTGGTGCGCCGTTCCCGTCGACAGCGAACTCGCCAAACGCGACATCGTCACATTCGACGACCTCCACAATCACAGTCTTATGCTTATACGCCGGGGCTGGAACGCCGAAATCGACCGCGTGCGCGACGAGATACTCTTGCATCATCCTCAAATCGCGCTCGTAGACTTCCCGCAATATCGGGCGGAGGTGTTCAATCGCGGCGCGAACGAGGACCTCGCGCTTGCGACGCTGCCGTTGTGGGCCAACGTCCACCCCATGCTCAAAACCGTCCCTACCGATTGGGACTGTCTCGTGTCTTACGGGCTGCTTCATTCGTCGCACCCCGCAGACCATGTGCGGGAGTTCCTCGATGCGGTGTCTGCCGTGCTCGAGACAGAGCATCGATAGGCAATCGCGAACAGATGCGCTTATGCCTATGGGAATAACGGGAACTGGCTTCTGAACTCGCGTTTTGATACCGTCGAGTACCGCCTGATGCTGTTTCGGCGTCGCCATAGAGCAAAGCCATCAGCGAAATAACGGGAATAACAGCCTCCGAACCTTCTGTTCGGAGGCTTTCTTTTTGCATGTCTGCCTAAACGACTCCTTGCCAAAGCCCCTTGAGCATCGGGCGGCATTATTGAGCGTGGGCGCTATCGTAGGTATCTTTGATCTCTTCCGGCAAATTGTCGGGAATCAGCGCCTTCACTCTATCCTCGTTGCCATCTTGGATCGCCTGCTCGTAGTACCAGCATTTGAACTTCAACATATCCAGCGCACGGTTCATGTTCGCGATCTCCGATTCCATGTGGGCCTTCCGCTCCTCGAACATGGCCTTGCGC
>CABUZF010000297.1 GCA_902495985.1 uncultured Collinsella sp. | reverse complement strand
GGCGTCATCTTCATGGTCATCAAGATGGCCATGCTCGGCGTTGTGGGCGAGCTCGCCGCAGCCATGCTGCCCGTCGTCGCCATGACCGCCGTGTTTAACGCAATTCTGGTCGGCGCCCTTTACCTGCCCATCCAGAAGGCCCTTAAGCTCAACTAACCTGCCCGGCTTTACCACCAAAGACTGTCCCAAACAACGAGCATTTGGGGACGTTCCTAAACGACCAGTCATGTAAGAACGTCCCCGATGACTATGAAAGGTATCCATGGAAACGATCATCAACGTCGACGATGTCTCGTTCTCCTATGGCACGCAAACCGAGCAGGCGCTCAGCCACGTCTCGCTCAGCGTGAACAAGGGGGAATTCATCGGCATCATCGGACCCTCGGGCGCCGGTAAGTCCACACTTGCCGCCTGCCTGTCGGGCGCCGTGCCTCACCACTACACCGGCACCTTTTATGGCTCCGTGTTAGTTGACGGCCACGACACCTGCGAGGTCTCGCTCACCGACATATCACAGATCGTCGGCAGCGTGCTGCAGGACATCGATACCCAGATGGTCGCTTCGGTCGTTGAGGACGAAATGCTCTTTGGCCTCGAGAACTTTGGCGTTCCGCACGACCAGATCGAACAGCGCGTGAGTGAAACGCTCAAGACCGTCGGCATCAGTGACCTGCGCGACCGCGAGATTGCCACCCTCTCGGGCGGCCAAAAGCAAAAGGCAGCCATCGCCGCCATCCTCGCCATGCGCCCGCGCGTCCTGGTACTCGATGAGCCCACCGCAGCACTCGATCCCGCCAGCTCCACCCTGGTCTTCGAGACGCTGCGCGAGGCAAACCGTGCGCTCGGCATCACCATCGTCGTCGTTGAGCAAAAGGTCGCTTTACTTTCGGAGTACTGCAACCGCGTGATGGTGCTCGATCACGGCCAGATCGCGCTGCAAGGTGAGCCGCACGAGGTCTTTGCGCACACCGACAAGCTTCGCGCCATCGGTGTCGATTGCCCACGTGTCACGCGCATCTTTAACAGCCTCGAGGCCGATGGCCTGGTAAGCGGCACGCCCTGTCTGGATGTCGACGAGGCGGAACGCCTGATCGCAGGCATCGTCGACCCCGACTGTGCGACAAGCGATATCCAGACGCCCGCAGGCTCCCCGCACGCGCCGTCGCTGCGCCCGCATGCGAAAGACGCCGAGCCGGTGCTCGCCTTTGACCATGTCGAGTTTTCTTACCCCCATGGCGGCGCCGCCGTCCACGACCTCAACTTGACGCTCTACCCCGGCGAGCTCGTGGGCATTGTCGGCCAAAACGGAGCCGGCAAAACCACGCTCACCAAACTGCTCACGGGTTTGCTCAAGCCCGCATCGGGCAGCGTACGCGTTACGGGCTTGGACACGGCATCGGTTCCCACGAGCCGCATTGCACGCGAAGTGGCAACGCTTTTCCAGAACCCCGACCGTCAAATCTGCAAAGACACCGTGCTCGACGAGGTCGCTTTTGGTCTAGAACTTGCCGGCATCGATCGCGCCGAAGCCCTGCGTCGCGCCCAGCTGGTTATCGACCGCTTTGGTCTGCCCGCCGACGAGGCACCGTTCTCGCTGTCGCGCGGTCAGCGCCAGATGGTGGCGCTCGCCTCCGTTGTAGTGGTCGAGCCCAAGATCGTGGTGCTCGACGAGCCCACGAGCGGCCTGGACTACCGCGAGTGCATGACCGTGATGGAAACGGTGCGCACCATGGCAGAGCGCGGTTGCGCCGTCATCATGGTCTGTCACGACATGGAAGTCGTTTCCGACTTTGCCGAGCGCATCGTGGTGATGGCCAACGGCCGCATCCTCGACCGCGGGCGCACGCACGAGCTGTTCTCGAACATCGAGCTCATGCAGCGTGCCTACGTTGAGCCGCCCCAGGTCATCGAACTCTCGCGCCGTCTGGCATCCACCGTCTCGCCCGCCTTTACACAGGTGAGTGAGGTCACTGATATCGTTCGCATTACCGAGGAGATGGTCCGCCGTGGTTAACGTCATCGACTACATGCCGGGTGACACGCTGCTACACCGCCTGAACCCCGTCATCAAACTGGGCCTCGCCGCCGCCATCATCATCGGCATCTTCTTGTCCGACACCTATGTGGCACTGCTGGGCTTTCTGGCGTTAACGCTCGCGCTGGGAGCCTACGCCGGCGTCGTCAACCGCCTGCTCGCGCTGCTCAGGCTGCTGATTCCGCTCGCGCTCATCATGCTGGTGCTGCAGCTGGCTTTTATGCGCGATGGCAACATCGTGTGGGGCTTCGTTACCGACACGGGTCTCATC
>CABUZF010000296.1 GCA_902495985.1 uncultured Collinsella sp. | reverse complement strand
CGATATCTATCACGATCGTACGGGCCGCTACTTTTTCCATAACGTGCAGTCGGTCCGCGTGCTCGACGCGCTGTACGGCCGCAACGTGTCGCTCCAGACGCTCGACGGCGTGCTATGCCACAACGGTGAGTACGAACAGCGTGTGTTTGAGCTTTCGGACATGAGCTCCTTTGACCAGTTCGACCTTACGGTTGAGGATTGCATTGCCACAGGTTACAGCGCAATTGAGCACCTGCGCCCCATGACGCTCGAGGGCTGCGTGGTTCGCATCTCGGATATCCTTGCCTACGTGGGGCGCGATCGCCAAGACGCCATTGCGGCGGGTCTGCTGTCACCCGACGCCTTTGACGATGACCTGGGCGGGGCATACAACAGCTGGATCCTTACGCATGCCTCCATCGATATCGTCGAGCACAGCTATGGTAAGCCACGCATCGAGATGAGCGAGGACCTGTTTGAGGAGATCCGCCGAGCCAAGCGCGAGAACTACGAGAAGATCTATAGCAAGGGCGGCATTGAAGGTGACTCCGAAGCGGAGCTGCGCGAGGCCTTCGAAAAGCTCTACGACCGTTGCCTGCAGGATATAAACGAAGGCGACGAGTCTTCGTATATCTTTAAGCACCACATTTCTCGCATTGAGCGGCAGCTTTTCTACTACGATCGCACCTATGCCTGGCAGGACGACAAGGATCAAGCGGTGGTGGATTACATCGCGAGCATGACGGACGGCTATTTCTGCGAGCTCACGAGCAAGCTGTTCCCGGGATTGAAGTTTCCGCAGCGTACCTATATTAACGAACGGTAGTTCGTATTTATTCGGTATACTGTTAGTGGAAAACGTATTTGATTGACGCACGGGATGGCTATGGACGACCTTTTTTCTGCTTCGACGCGCGAGCGTTCTTTTATGAATGCGCCGCTTGCGGTGCGCATGCGGCCCAATTCGCTCGACGAGTATGTGGGTCAGCAAAAGGCTGTCGGCAAGGGCTCGTGGTTGCGTGCCGCAATTGAGCACGATGTGCTGTCGAGTGTGATTCTGTACGGGCCGGCCGGTACGGGCAAGACGACGCTGGCCCACATTATCGCCAACCATACCAAGAGCGAGTTTGTCGAGGTCAGCGCTGTGACGGGCACCGTAAAGGATCTTCGTCGCGTGATTGACGAGGCTAAGACGCGCCTGAATACGTACGACCGCCGCACCATTCTTTTTATCGATGAGATTCATCGCTTTTCCAAGTCGCAGCAGGATGCCCTGCTGCATGCAGTTGAGAACCGTACCGTCATTATGATTGGCGCCACGACGGAGAACCCGTACTTCGAGGTCAACTCGGCATTGCTCTCGCGCGGTCGCGTGGTGGAACTTGAGCATCTTAAAGACGAGGATATCGCCACGCTTATTGAGCGTGCGCTCGAGGCGCCGCAGGGTTTGAACGGTAAGTTCTCGGCCGATGAGGATACGGTTAAGACCATTTGCACACTGGCAGCGGGTGACGCTCGATCTGCGCTCACGACGCTTGAGCTTGCGAGCGAGATTGCCGTCACGCGCCCCGATACCGAGGGAACGCCCGCGCCGGCGGCGGGGGAGCGCTATCCCATCACTGTTGACGACGTGAAGATTGCCAATCCGCGCCGTGGCTTTTCGTACGACAAAAACGGTGACATGCACTACGACATCATCAGTGCGTTTATTAAGTCTATGCGCGGTAGCGACCCCGATGCCACGATTTATTGGCTCGCGCGCATGATTGACGCGGGGGAGGATCCTAAGTTTATCGCTCGTCGTATTATGATTCAGGCTTCTGAGGATGTTGGCAACGCCGACCCACAGGCGCTTTTGGTGGCACATGCCGCGTTTAAGTCTGCCGAGGTCATTGGCTATCCCGAGTGCCGTATTAATCTGGCTCAGGCTGCTCTCTATGTGTGCTTGGCGCCTAAATCGAACGCGTGCGAGGCTTCGATCGATGCGGCGTTGGCCGATATTCATTCAAGTGGGCTCCGCGAGGTGCCGAGTTATCTGCGCGATCGTCATCGCCCGGGCAGCGACGAATACGGTGTGTATAAGTATCCGCATGATTATCCCGAAGGCTGGGTCGATCAGCGTTATTTGCCCGAGGGGCTGGAGCGCGGTGCGTTTTGGCAGCCTGCGGGCCGTGGCTGGGAAGAGTGGCGCGTAGAGCAAAGTGAACGCGACCGCAGCGGGAATGCACCGAAGTAGCTGCTGATAATTTTGTCCCACGTTGCTGCTCATGGCATGTTCGGTCCCCTTTGGGGTACCATGGAAACCGTCTGTATATCGATTCCTTTGGGAGGCTTGTATG
>CABUZF010000295.1 GCA_902495985.1 uncultured Collinsella sp. | reverse complement strand
GACGAGGACATCGTGGCCATCGCCAATCTGGCCGATCACGTGCTGGAGCTCGGTCGTTCCGTGGTGCCCAAGGCTCGTCGCGGCTCGATCTCGGTGTCCATCTCGGTTTCGGTCTTTATCCCCAAGGCTGCCACGCCGTTCCAGTGGTGCCCGCAGCTCGACTACGACGACGTCAAGCGTCGCCAGAAGCTGCTTATCACGAGCGTTCGCAACCGTGCCGTTCGCGTTCATTACCACGATGCCGAGACCTCGCTCATCGAGGCCGCACTGTCCCGCGCCGGTCGTGACATGACGCCCGTCATCATCGATGCTTGGCGCTCGGGCTCTCGCTTTGACGCCTGGGTAGAGCATTTCTCGCTCGATAACTGGAAGGAGGCTGCTGCCAAAAACGGCATCGACCTCAATGAGCTCGTGCACCTGCCCTACGAATTGGACTGGCGCCTGCCGTGGGAGCACGTGAGCCCCGGCTGCACGCGCGGCTTCCTCGAGCGCGAGTACCGTCGCTCGCTCGAGGGCGTCACGACTCCCGACTGCACCCGCACGTCGTGCACCGGCTGCGGGATCTGCCCCACGCTCCACGCCAAGAATGTATTGATGGGTGATCGCGCATGAGTGAGCGCCTGACCGACAACCCCTCGCTCTTTAGGCTTCGTGTTCGCTATGGCAAGCGCGATCGCCTTAAGTACCTGGGCCATCTCGAAGTGATCCATACCATTGAGCGCATCGTGCGCCGTGCGGGACTTCCCTATGCCGTCACGCAGGGCTTCTCTCCGCACATGCGCGTGGGCTTCTCTTCGGCGCTACCGGTTGGTACGTCGTCGACCTGCGAGTGGTATGACCTGTTTATGACCGAGTTCGTGGGGCTCGACGAGGCGTTTGAGCGCCTGGCTGTGGCGTCTCCGGCCGATCTGGCGCCTATCGAGGCGGCGTACATCGACGTGCGCACGCCGGCGTTGACGGCGCAGCTCACGCGCCTGTCGTATCGCATCGACCTGCACTTAGATCCCGAGGCGCCCGTAAGCGCCGAGGAGGTGCGTCGTGCGATCGACACGCTGCGCGCGGACCATGGCATCGACTACGCGCGCGGAAAAAAGAGCAAGCGATTGGATTTGGATCACACGCTCGTGGGCTATGAGCTCACGGCGGGGGAGCGCCCGGACCATTTGGTGCTCATGCTCGACACCCATGCCGACAACGAGGGCTCCATGCGTCCGGAAATTTTGCTTTCCGCTGCTGATGTTTTGTTGCAGGGCTTGACCCCGGGCGTGGATGCACCTATTGTTTCCACCGGTATGCAAGACCTCGTGACCATCTGCTCCTACGATGTCGAGCGTCAGAATCAAGCATGCGAGGACGACGAGGGCCGACTCGTCAGCCCCATACCTGTGCGAACTTGTGGATTTGCTCCACATACTCGTTGACGGGGGTATTATCGCCTGCTACTATATTCGGCTGTTGCACTAACTGATGCATGAAGGGCAAGTAAACATGTACGCAATCGTTAACACGGGCGGCAAGCAGTACAAGGTCGCCACCGACGATGTCATCACCGTCGAGAAGATCGAGGGCAATGAGGGCGACAAGGTCACCCTGCCGGTTATCTTCCTCAACGATGGTAAGAAGATCGTCACTGATCCCGACAAGCTGGCCAAGGCCAAGGTTACCGCTCAGATCGTTGAGCAGTTCAAGGGCGAGAAGCAGCTGGTCTTCAAGTTCCACAAGCGCAAGCGCTATCGTCGTCTGAAGGGTCACCGTCAGCAGCTCACCAAGCTGAAGATCGTGAAGGTTCAGGCTACCTCCCGCGCCAAGAAGGCTGTCAAGGCAGAGGCCGAGGCTGTTGCCGAGGCTCCCGTCGCCGAGTAGATTACACTCGTAACGAAAGAGTAGGTATACACAATGGCACACAAAAAAGGACTCGGTTCCTCCCGTAATGGCCGTGACTCCCGCGGTCAGCGCCTTGGCACGAAGCGCTATGCCGGCCAGACGGTAACCACGGGCACGATTCTCGTCCGTCAGCACGGCACGCACATCCACCCGGGTGAGAACGTTGGCCGTGGCAAGGACGACACGCTGTTCGCGCTGGTCGACGGTACCGTTGAGTTCCACAAGGGTATCAAGCACAGGGTCAGCGTACGCCCGCTCGCGAACGCGTAATTCACCCTTCATAGAGCACATATGTGGGAGGCACTTGAGTTTTAGGATTCAAGGGTCTCCCTCTTTTTTGTAGGAGGCGATTCTGTTGTCACAGTTCACCGATATCAGCCGCATTAACGTTTGCGGCGGCGACGGCGGAGCCGGATGCATGTCGTTTAGGCGCGAGGCATTTGT
>CABUZF010000294.1 GCA_902495985.1 uncultured Collinsella sp. | reverse complement strand
GCGAGACCGACGAGGGGGAAAGCCCCACCTCCTGGGCGATCTGCTTGAGGGTGACTTTGTTGGCCATCTCGCTCCTTCCAGGTTTACGCGCAATCTCTTGAAAGTATAGCGACCGCCCCTCTACCTCGGTGATAAACACTTTACCAATCCGGTAGACGGCTGTTTTATCGCCGCCAGCGCACCAAATCCGTCCGGGTGGGGTATATTGCAATCGATTGATGACAACGACCACCAAAAGGCGGATATTCGTATGCACGAGAACGACTTTTTTAACGAGGACCTGCTGTGCGCGCTTGCTGGCGTTGCCGGCGAGGACAACGTGCTGATGAGCGAGCCCATGCGCGAGCACACCACGTTTAAGATCGGCGGCCCGGCCGACGTCTTTGTCACGCCCGATACCGAGCAGGGCCTCGTCGCCACGCTCGACACCTGTTATCGCTGCGACCTGCCGCTCACCATCGTGGGCAACGGCTCCGACCTGCTCGTCGGCGACAAGGGTATCCGCGGCGTCGTCGTGGCGTTGGGCGAAGGCCTCTCCGACATTACGGTCGACGGTACGCACGTCACGGCGGCGGCCGGCGCCTTGCTTTCCGATGTCGCCGCGGCGGCAGCCGAGGCCGGTCTCACCGGCATGGAGCCCATCTCGGGCATCCCCGGATCGGTCGGCGGCGCCTGCTACATGAACGCCGGCGCCTACGGTGCCTGCATGGCCGATGTGCTGGGGTCTGTGCGCGTCTACAAGCCCGCCCGCATGCTCGACGACGGCACCCGCGGCAGCGGCAACATCATCGAGTTCGATGTCGATGAGCTCAACCTGGGCTATCGCAAGAGCCGCATCGCCGACGACGGCTTTATCGTTCTTTCTGCCACCTTCAACCTCGCACCGGGCAACGCCGCGATGATCAAGGCCGACATGGACGACTACCGTCAGCGTCGCGAGGACAAGCAGCCGCTCGATATGCCGAGTGCCGGCTCCACTTTCAAACGCCCCGAGGGCTACTTTGCCGGCAAGCTCATCATGGACGCCGGTCTGCGCGGCCATGCTGTCGGCGGTGCGCAGGTAAGTGAGAAGCACTGCGGCTTCATCGTCAACGCCAACCACGCCACCGCCGCCGACGTCGACGAACTCATCCGCGACATCCAAGCCAAAGTCAAAGAGCAGTTCGACGTAGACCTAGAACCCGAAGTCCACCGAGTAGGCGAATTCCTCTAACAAAGAAGGCCCCGAAAGGGGCCTTCGTCTTGCGCAGGACTGTCCGAGCAGGCAACCTTATGCCGCGCGGGCAGCCCGGGACCAATCAGCTTCAAACCGCACCTACGACAGCACGACGCCGCCGAGCCAGCCCCAACGCACGCCCGAACCGCCGCCAAAGAAGCTGATAAACGAGTCGAGCGATTTAGACGTGATAGCGCCCTGGTTGCTCATGACGATGCCGCCGCCAACATAGATACCGACATGACCATATAGTCGGCCCGCGATACCCGTCGTGGGATGCGAGGAATCGGCAACAATCATGCCGACCTTTAGCGTCGAACGATCGGCACTGTAGCACCACGCGTTAAACATGTCGCACGCGTTACCGCCAAAGTAGCCCACTCCTGCGTTGCGGAAGACGTTGGTAACCCAAGCGGCGCACCAGCCCAAACCGGGCGAGGGAGTGGAGTAGCACGCATTAACCACGGCTTGTTGCTTGCCTGTACCCACATTTTGCTGCGGCGCACTAGAAGCATGGGAGCCACCGCTCGAGGTCGAGTTGTTCTTGTTCGAGGCGGCTGCAGCAGCGGCGGCTTCCTGAGCCTTCCTCGCCGCCTCCTCGGCCTGCGTGGCCGCGAGGACCTCGGCATCACGCTGAGCCATGAGTTCCTTGACGTCGTCGGAAAGCCCGCTCAGCACGACCTGGACTTATTGCTGTTTGGTCTGCATGTCCTGCATCTGAGCAGTCTGCTGGTCCTTGAGCTTCTCCAAGTCGGCCTTCTGCGACTCGAGCTCGGTCTTTTGCGCATCGAGCTCTTCCTGGATGGCCTGGATATCTTCGATGGCGTCGCGGTCACTCTTGTTGATCTTCTCAACATAGTGTGCATTGGCGACGAGCTCCTCAAACGAACCCGAGGCGAGCAGCAGTGACAGGATGTTGGTGCCGCCCGACTTATAGCTGGCGGAAACGCGATCGGAAAGATCGCCGCGCTTCTTTTTGAGCTCGGCCTTCTTTTCGTCAATCTGCGCCTGCGTGTCGTCGATCTGGCCCTGTACGCCCTCGATATCGCTGAGAGTCTGAGCGTTCTTGTTGGCTAGCGCCGCGTATTCGCCCGCAATGCTGTCGAGCTGAGCCTGGACCTC
>CABUZF010000293.1 GCA_902495985.1 uncultured Collinsella sp. | reverse complement strand
GCCCCCTTGTCAGAGATGGCGTAGTGACGGGCAGAGCCTTCGCCCAGCCAGCCGTTCATCTTGGCGATGAAGGTGTCGACCAGGTCGAGCGGCACGAAGGCCTGGATGGTGCCACCAAAGCCGCCACCGTGGATACGAACGGCGCCGCGGCCGTCGAGCACGTGCTCGGCCAGCGCCAGGGCATACATGGAAGGCTGCTCGGAGCCCAGCTTGGCAACGACATTCTGCAGGTACATGGCAGAGCTGGCGCCGGACTCGCGCGTCAGGACCAGGAACTGGTCGATGTCGCCGGCGTTCAGGGCTGCCCAGCGCTTGTCGACCAGGCCGTTTTCGTACCAGTAGTGAACGGCGCGCAGGCAGGCGCGGTCGCCCAGCTTGGCGCGCAGCTCGGGGAGCTTGGCGTCAAAGTCCGCCACGTTTACCTCGCACAGGCGTGCCTTGCCAAACTCGGCGGCGACGTCCTGCATCTCGCGCGGAACGGCGGCGTAGTCATCGGTGGCGGCCACGTGGTCGGCACCGACCTTAACGAGCACGAGCGCATAACCGTGATCCTCAAAGTTGAGCTCGAGCTTCTGGGTTTTAGGCTGAGCCTGATCCTCAAAGTCCATGTAGGCGAGGCCGCCCAAGCAAACGGCGGCCTGGTCCATCAGACCGCAGGGCTTGCCGTAATAGTTGTTCTCGGTGCGCTGGCTCATCTGGGCGAGCGCGACGGGCTCGATGGCGGGTGCGTCCCAGAGCGTCTCCATGGCGCGACCGTATGCCGCCTCGACAGCAGCGGAGCTCGAAAGACCGCCGCCCGAGGGGACGGAGCAGGTGAAGGCAAAGTCGAAGCCCTGGGGCTCAACGCCCAGAGCGGCGATTTCGTGGGCCATGCCGCGGACGAGGCTTGCGGACGTGCCCTTCTCGGACTCCTGAACATCTAGCGTATCGAGCGTGATCTCAAAGGTGGGGTAGCCCTCATCGGCAACGCGGACCTTGTTGGTGTCGGTCGCTACGGCGATGCCGTCGACGGCGACATCGAGCGAGCCGGCGATAACGTGGCCGCCCTCGTGATCGGTGTGGTTGCCACTGATTTCGGAACGGCCGGGCGCGTGCACGTAGAGCACCTGGCGGTCGCCGATGGGGCCAAGCTCCTCCTCAAATAGCTTGGTGAGCGTGGCGAGTGTCTTTTCGTCGGGAGTGGTCATGGGAGTCCTTTCCTTGGCGCGCACGGGTGAGTTTTGCGTCGTTATGAGTACGTTAACAACTTGAAGCGGCATGAACCAAGTGTTCACGATATCGCACGTTACGGGATATGTTAACGTACTCATAACACAACGCTTGTCACTTTTTGAGAATCTGGTAATCGGTCGATATTCGGCCGTGAACGGTAGCGCCGTATGGACTTATAAAGCAGAAGAGATGCAGGTCGAAAAAGTAGAGTACGTTAACATGCGTCCGACGATAGCGGGCCTCGGCGCGGGGTGTATCTCTGCCTGGGCCGGCATTCACGCTATTCAGATCTCGCAAGGGTGAAGGTGATCCTGTGGCAAGGCGCCCGTCCAACGATACAGGTACGCGTCCGGTCTCCATGGCCGACGTCGCCCGCGCTGCTGGCGTTTCGCAGCAGACGGTTTCGCGCGTCGCCAACGGCTTGCCCAACGTTAACGAGCAGACGCGCCAGCGCGTGCAGGCCGCCATGCAAGAGCTCGGCTTTCGTCCGAGTTATGCCGGTCGCTCGCTGCGCGACGGCCGTTACCATTCGGTCGGCCTGTGCGTCAACGATGTTACCAAGTTTGGCAACCTCTCAATGATCGACGGCATCGCCAGCGCTGCTCGCGAGCATAATTGCGCCATCACGCTGGTCGAGATGTCCAAGACCGAGGAGTTTTCGCTCGCCGAGGCCACGCGTCGTATGGCCGCGCTGCCCGTGGACGGCATCATTATCGGCATGAGTCGCATGGCGCCCGATTTTGAGACGTTTGATCCACTGCCGGGCATTGGCACGGTCATCGTTACCATGTATGCGCATCCGCGGGTGACTACGGTTGACTCCGATCATTACGGCTGCTCGCTGTTGCTCATGGATCATCTGTTTGAGCTGGGACACGAGCAGATTCGTTATATCGGCGGCCCGTCGTTCTCGGTCGACGAACAATTTCGTCGCGCCGGTTGGCAGGATGCGCTCGAGCGTAAGCACATCGAGCCGGTAGAGCCGCTTGAGGGCGACTGGTCTGCCAACAGCGGTTACGAGGCCGGTAGGTACCTGGCCGAACACGATCGCACCATGACGGCGATCTATGCGGCAAACGATCAGATGGCAAATGGCGTCATTGCAGCGCTGCGCGATAGCGGCTTGCG
>CABUZF010000292.1 GCA_902495985.1 uncultured Collinsella sp. | reverse complement strand
GGAGACCGCAGCAGGAACCTGCTCGGTATCACGCGGCACCAAGGTGTTATCGCGGTCGAGCAAAATAGCGCGCTTGCCGTCGGCCCAAAGGGCATCGAGGTCGATGCGGTCGACCGAGGCAACATATCGTTTGGGGCTGAAAATCCTCATGTTTAATTCCAAGACTGTTGGTGCTCTTCGTAGGTCTGCGAGAAAAACTCCTCGTCCTGCGTAATGTAGAAATACAGGTCATCGGAGTCGGTCGGCTCAAGCGTGGCCTTGAGTGCCTCGAGCGACGGAGAGCAGATGGGCGTGGGCGGTAGCCCTTCATGCTTATAGGTGTTGTAGGGACTATCGCTCTGCAGGTCGTCGGCGGTAACCTCGCCACCGGTGACATACATCATGGTCGCATCGCTGTTGAGATAGCGCAGACCATCGAGCTTGCCGGCAAGACGGTTGTAGAAGACCGAGGCCACGTGCGCACGTTGATCGGCGTTGAGGCCCTCGCGCTCAACGATAGAGGCCAAGTTGACGATGTCGTAGTCGGACATCTCCACACCGTAGCGTTCCTTGATCTTGGCTTCGCAGCTCGCAAAGTCAAGCGACTTGTACTCGGTCTTAAACTGATCGAGCATAGCGCGAATCACGCCATCAGCCGTCGGCAAATCACCCAACGAATAGGTCTTGGGGAACAAGAAACCCTCGAGCGAATCGTTGGCGGCGCCCTTAAGGAAGCTATAGTCGTCCACGTAGTTGGAGGCCTTGGCCTGGTTGAGGAAGTCTTCCTTAGAGATGCTGTCGTAGGACTGGGCCACACGGTCGGCGACTTGATCGACCGTCAGGCCCTCAGGGATAGTCAGCGCACTGGAGCCCGCGTTGGGGCCTTCCATGAGCTGCTGAACAACCTTGGTCGCATCCATGAGTGTGGTGAACGAATAATCACCGGGCTTGAGCGACATATCGGCGTTGAGCTTTTTCACCGCCGCATAGTAATCCTTGGGATTTTCTACGATATGATTCTCGGAGAGAATCGAGGCGATCGTATCGCCTGAAGCACCATCGGGAATGGTCACCGTAACCTGCTGACCAGCCGTGACCTTCGTATCCTCACCGGCAAAGAAGCCCTTGACGGCCGGCACGACAAAGAAAGCGATCGCAGCAAGCGCGAGCACCGCCACCACAACGCCGATAATCATAGGCACCGGGGAGCTTTTCTTTTGAGCACCGCGACGAGCATGCGTGTTGTAGCTCGAGCGGGTCGCCGGAGCAACGCCATGCGAACCGCGAGCGTGATGCGAATGCGATTGAGGGACCTGAGTTCGCTGGGTAGGTGCCTGCTGCTTAAAGCGGGTACCGCCTGCAGGCTGGGCCGTACGAGCAGTGGGCTGTTGAGCCGCGTGAGAAGCCGAATGCTGAACCGAACGAGCAGAAGGCTGCTGACCCATCCGTTGAACAGGTTGGGCCGAATGAGAGAAGGACTGCACCGAGCGCGCGGCAGACTGAGCTGCGCGCTGCGTCGGCTGTGCCGGACGCTGGCCAGGCTGGGCAGGGCGCGACGCCGGCTGCCGTGTACGATTCTGCTGGCGCGGATCGGAAGCGCTAGACATGCGAAACCTCCTCGTTTTTACGATCGAGCCACGTCTGCAAAAACAGGCTGGCGGCAATCATGTCGATCTTGCCCCTCATCTGCTTTTCGTTGAGGCCCTGCTCGCGCAGGATACGCTTGGCCTCTTGCGAAGACAGACGTTCGTCCTCAAACTCCAGCGGAAGATCGAGCTCGTCGGCAATCTTTTGCGCCACGGCGGCAACGCGCTCGGCCTGGGGGCCGGGCTCACCGGCCATGGTCAGGGGGCGTCCGCTTACCAGGATGTCGGGCTCATAGTCCTCAACCAGGTAGCGGAACGTCTTGGCCATACCGGTGACCTCGGCAGCCGGAAGCACCTTGACAGGCATCGCCATCTTGCCATCACGGCTCGAGACGGCGATGCCAATCCTGGTCTCCCCTATGTCCAGCGCGAGCGCAACCACAGCGACTTCTTAGATTCTTAGGCGCCGAGCGCGATCTTAGCGGCCGCGAGGGCATCGGCGATGCCGGCAGCATTCTTGCCACCGGCCTGGGCCATGTTGGGACGACCGCCACCGCGACCGTCGACCAGACCCGCGATCTGCTTGATCACGTTACCGGCGTGGAAACCGGCCTTGACGGCGTCATCGGAGCCGGCAGCGAGCAGGGCCGGAGTGCCCTTCTCAGTCACGCTGGCGACGACACAAGCGACAGGGCCGGCGACCTTCTGATGCACGGTATCCCATACGTTGCGCAGGTCGGCAGCCTCAAGGCCCTGGAGCTCAGCGACAACGAGC
>CABUZF010000291.1 GCA_902495985.1 uncultured Collinsella sp. | reverse complement strand
TGTTCGACTCCATGACCGAGCTCACGGCAACGCCCTGGCGCATCGTGATTGTCGATAACGAGAATTCGCGCGAGACCGAGGCCATGTGCACCGCATTCAACGAGCGCCTGGCCAACCTGTGGGGCATCGACACCGAGCAGCCCGACGCGAAGGGCGGCACCGACCGTGTGATCTACGCCCCGCAGCTCGAAAACGGCGGCGGTGCGGGCGGCTTCTCTGCCGGCACTAAATGCGCCTACGACCTGGGCGCCCAGTGGTTTTGGGTCATGGACGACGACGTGCTCGTCATCCCCGAAGGCATCGAGCGTCTTGCCAAGTGGACCGACCGCTATGATGTCATCCAGGGTTCGCGCCTGGACTTTGACGGCGGCGCCTTCTTTTGGCAATACCAACTCATCCTTTCGCTCGGCATTCCCAACCCAGTCGCCAAGTGGGATCTGGGTCCCGAGGGCTACCGCACCATGAACCAGCTGTGCTTTGAGGGCGGCATGTTCTCGCGCCGCGTGGTCGACAAGATCGGCCTGCCCGACGCGCGCTTCTTTATCTACGGCGACGATGCCTGCTATGGCTACGTGGCCAGCCAGCACTTCTCCGCCGCCGTTGTTGCCGACGTGGTTCTCAAGCGCGCCCGCGCCGTCTCTAACTGGGATATCGCCGGTAAGCGCCAGCTCAACTCCACGAGCGACACCAACCGCTACTACATTATGCGCAACCGAGGCTTCCTCGCCCGCTACATGCAGATCTACGGCGACTATCACCCCGTGCTGTTCCGTCTGGGCAACGCCGCGACCTTCTGCAAGGAATTCATTCGCCTGGCTGCCGTTGACAAGTGCTTTAAGACCGGCATCCCGGCGCTGCGCCGTGGCATGAAAGACGCCCGCAAGATTATCAAGGACCCCGACTGGGAGCCCATGCCGCCCATGAAGGACGCAGAGTAACGGAAGCCGGAAACACCTCAGCGCTTAAAGCCGCTGGCACACCGTAGCCACATGCTGCCCATCAAAACCGAACCCCCAGCGCATGCGACCCACGCCGGGGCGCGGCACACGGATTTCGTCGATGCCGTCGCGCTCTATGTCGAGTAGCGACTGCACGGCCAGCAATTCCAGGCCCAGCGCATCCACATCGGGGTCATACATCAAGTTAATCGTTATCAGCGGGCGCTCGTCCAGCATGCCAATCGTATCTGCTACGTCGAACACAGCACCCGTAGGGAAAACCTGGATGTCCCAGCGACCCGCGCCACACTTTCGCCTCGAGGCAGGATTGGCATAGCCCGGCAAGCCAAAGCAGAGCCCCTGCAAGAGCAGATGATATGGCAGCGGCGCATCTGGGTCGGTCGCACCGATTCCCGCATCTCCCAGGATGCGGCTTAGCGCCCGCCTCACCGTATCCTCGTCCCCACGGCACAACCCGTCGCGAAACGCATCGACGTCTCGAATGTCTTCGGCAGCACACTCAAACCACTCAATAATCACTAGACGCAAGGCCTGGCGAAGCTCGTTATTGGGCAATCGCAAAGCACGGAGGCGATCGCCATGTTCTGGCTCCTCAGTCATATCCGTCGTGAGAAAACCGGACAGATACAGCGCTGTCCACATGCCATCGTCAGGCGAGACATCTGGCTCTGCAGTGCCCAAACAAAGCGGGACCTCAGCGCACCCATGGGCCTCGAGCAAATCAAACAAGACCGAAAGGCGGTCGAGATTCCACCCGGCAACTACCCTACTCAGGCAATCCGCATACCCATACAGATCGGCGCGCACAGGCGCCGTGCAGCCTCGGTCCAGAAAACCGATCACGCGCGCCGGACTCGAGCAATAGACCCTGCCAAACCGATATCCCTCGAGCCATTCACGCGCATCATCAAGGTTTTCCTCGCGCCCAGCACGATTCAACAGAGCCTGGACCTCGGCATCCGAAAAGCCGAACCAACGGTCACACCACGTCGAAAGCGGCGTCGACAGACAATACGAGCAACTGCGCGACGAAAGCGCCGCTTCGGCAGGACTGGGACGCTCCCCCATCAGACACGTCAGCCGCAACGAATCGCGCGCAGTGGCAATGGCGTCGAACAGCACACGATCGAATAGCCCTGCCGGATCGGCGCCGGAAGCGCCCCTCGCGCTCGCACGGCCCAACCACGCCGCGTCGTACCCATCAACGAGCAATACAACCTGCTCATCGCAGGCCATCTCCAGCAGCCCAATGAGCACGCCAAGCACCGAGGCGACCTCATCCTCGCTCGCCGCGCCACGCGCAACGCGTTCGATGTGACGCACCTTGTCTCGAGCTAAATCCGGAGCCTCCAAGAGCGCCAACAATCGAGCGCACTCGCCCGAAAGGGCA
>CABUZF010000290.1 GCA_902495985.1 uncultured Collinsella sp. | reverse complement strand
TCTATGCCGCCCTCTTTTCATGCCAATTTGTTCGTTCTGGCCGCCGCTCGCTGCCGTTGCCATGACATCGGTGGCTCCCTGATTGGTGCAATGGGGACAGGTTGCTTTGCAGCAACATGGTGCAGACTAACCTGACCCCATTGCGCCAAATCCGCTGGGGCGGGCCTGACGGCGGCGCACGGAGTCGTGGTGTGATTTGCGTCGGTGTCCGCGCGGCTCGGTATACTGGTACGGCTCAAACTATGGCGCTGCCCGCAGGCGCGCCGTCCGTCAGATGAGGAGTCGCCCATGACCCAGCCCTTGCCCTGGGAAAAGAACGCCGCGGTGCCCGTGCCGCCCACGCCGGAATCCGTGCCGCTCGATGCATACACCGCCCCCGCTGCGCCGGAGCCCGAGCTCGTCCCGCTCGACATTTACGACGCTCCCGCGCCGGCACCTAAACTCGCCAAGCCGCTCGTCGACATCGACAGCCTTAATCCCGCCCAGCGCGAGGCGGTCCTGACCACCGAGGGTCCGTTGCTGGTCCTTGCCGGCGCCGGCTCGGGTAAGACCCGCGTCTTGACCTTCCGTATCGCACATATGCTCGGCGACCTGGGCGTTAAGCCCTGGCAGATCCTTGCCATCACGTTTACCAACAAGGCCGCGGCCGAGATGCGTGAGCGTCTGGCGGCGCTCATTCCCAGCGGTACCCGCGGCATGTGGGTGTGCACCTTTCATGCTATGTGCGTGCGCATGCTGCGCGAGGACGCTGACCTGCTGGGCTACACCGGTCAGTTCACCATCTACGATGACGACGATTCCAAGCGCATGGTGCGCGATATTATGCAGGCACTCGGTATCGAGCAAAAGCAATTCCCCATCAATATGATCCGCAGCAAGATCAGTTCGGCCAAAAACGCCATGATCGGCCCCGAGGACATGCTCAAATCCGCCGATAGCCCCAACGACAAAAAGGCCGCGCAGGTTTACCTGGAGCTGGAACGCCGCCTGCGCGCCGCTAACGCGATGGACTTCGACGACCTGCTCGTGCGCACGCTCGAGCTGCTGCGCACCCGCCCCGAGGTGCTCGACAAGTACCAAGAGCGTTTCCGCTACATTAGCGTCGACGAGTATCAGGACACCAACCACGTCCAGTACGAGATCGCCAACCTGCTGGCCGCCAAGTACCAAAACCTCATGGTCGTGGGCGACGATGACCAGTCCATTTACAGCTGGCGCGGCGCCGACATCACCAACATCCTGGACTTTGAGAAGGACTTTAAAAACTGCAAGACCGTTAAGCTGGAGCAGAACTATCGTTCCACGGGTCACATCCTGAGCGCCGCCAATGCCGTGGTGCGCCACAACTCGCAGCGCAAGGACAAGCGCCTGTTTACGGCCGAGGGCGATGGCGAGAAGATTCAGGCCTTCCAGGCGAGCGACGAGCGCGACGAGGGCCGCTGGATTGCCGGCGAGATCGAGAAGCTGCATGCCAAAGGCACGAGCTACGACGACATCGCCGTCTTCTACCGCACCAACGCTCAGTCGCGTATCCTCGAAGATATGTTCCTGCGCGCGGGCGTGCCCTACAAGATTGTGGGCGGCACGCGATTCTTCGACCGTGCCGAGATCCGCGACGTCATGGCCTACCTCAAGATGATCGTGAACCCGGCCGACGAGATGAGCGTCAAGCGCGTCATCAACACACCGCGCCGCGGCATCGGTTCCACCTCGATCCAAAAGATCGAACAGCTGGCGCGCGACAACCGTTGCTCGTTCTTCCAGGCTTGTGAGATCGCGTGCGCCGAAACCGGCATGTTTAGCGCCAAGGTGCGCAATGGCCTGTCGAGCTTTGTGTCGCTGGTGCGCGAGGGCCGTCGCATGGATGGCGAGCTCAAGGACGTCGTCGAGATGATTGTCGACAAGACGGGCCTGCTGCAGGCATTCCGCGCCGAGGGCACCATGGAGTCCGAGAGCCGCGCCGAGAACATCCAGGAATTCCTGGGCGTTGCGGCCGAATTTGAAGAGACACACGAGGATATCGAGGGTACGCTCGAGAGCCTAGAAGAGCTGCGCGCAGCCGGTGTTGCCGACGTGCCTGCCGGCGCCGAGCCCGAGCCCGTCGTGGTGAGCGCGCCTGCGCCCGAGCCCGGTCCGTCTGCGCCCGCGTCTTCGTTTGAGGCGCTCGTTAGCGCGCGCGATGCCGCGGGCTCTAATCCGCTCGATGGCTTGGCCGCTCCGGCACTGTCTCCGCAGGATGCCCTGGCCGCCGCCATCGCGGGCAACGCGTATGCCGCGCCGACGGAGCTGCCGGCGGGTGCCGTGCATGCCGACGAGATCGAGCGCACCTACGGCCCGCTCACCTGCAAAG
>CABUZF010000289.1 GCA_902495985.1 uncultured Collinsella sp. | reverse complement strand
GGAGCGGCGGCGGGAACCGGCATCGCAACCTGGCCGGGAATCACGTCGACCGGCACAAAGCCCTTATCCTTGGCAAAGGTGCTCTTGAGTTCCAGGATCAGACGCTGAGCTGTCTTTTTGCCCACACCGGGTACCTTGGCCATGCCCTTGTCGTCCTCGGCCATCACCAGCGAATACAGCTGCCCCACGGTATAGGTGGAAAGCACGGCAAGCGCCAGGCGCGGGCCAACGCCCGAAACGGACACGAGCCGGTCGAACATCGTGCGCTCATCCTTTGAGGAAAAACCGAAAAGTGTCATGGCGTCCTCGCGCACCTGCATACGCGTGTAGAGACGGACCTCGCCGCCGGGCGTCGGCAACGTGGCCGCAGTGCTGCCCGAGATGCCGAGTTCAAAGCCAACGCCCGACACATCGACGACAGCAGAGCTCATCGTGGACTCGACAAGCGTTCCGTGGAGCTGGGAAATCATCAGTATCCGGTTCCTCTCTGTTGATAGAACTCGCCACCGGTGAGGGCGCGGGTGCGGCTGAGGTTTACGTGGCAGATGGCGCAGGCCAGGGCATCGGCGGCATGGTCGGGATGCGGGTCGTGGTCGAGCTGTGTGAGTGTGCGTACCATATAGGCGACCTGCCGCTTGTCCGCGGCGCCGGTGCCCACCACAGCCTGTTTGATCTGCATGGGCGTGTACTCGCCAATCTCGAGCGCGCATTCCGAAAGCGCTACGAGTGCAGCACCGCGGGCATGCGCCGTGGGGATGGCCGAACGAACGTTGGCGCCAAAGTAGATGCTCTCGACAGCAGCTGTGTCGGGTCGATAACGCTCGACGACATCCTTAAGGTCACGGGCGATATGCGACAGGCGCACCGCAAGCGGGCTGCCCGCGCTGGTCTCGATGCAACCGTAGGCACGGCAGCGAACCTCGCCACGCCGCTCCTCGATAATCCCCCAACCCGTATGAGCCAAACCGGGGTCAATGCCCAAGATAACCAAGCCGACCTCCCCTCGCCACAAGCACAGCGCAAGACAGGGCTCCGCGCATCATTCACGAACGTCTGTTCTAGAATAACACAACGGGGCCAAGATGCTTAGTTGAAGTATCGGGGTTGGAAGCGAATCCTATCCCATAGTTAGTTCTGCGAGAAAAAGGGGAACTGCCTCGGATCAACCGGCGGATGCGGCATCGGGCCACCCTGGGGACTACCTTGCGAGCCGCCCTGACCGCCCATCATCTTATCGATGGCGTCCTGAACCTCGCCCTCGAACTTTTTCATTCCCTCGTGCAAACGACGCTGACCATCCTCAGAGCGCAGCTCCTCCATTTGCTCGGGCGAAATACCCAGTAGCTCGCCCAGCACGCCCATCATCTCGTTTCGCACGCGCTCGCTCGTATCCTCGTCAGCAAAACGGCGCACCTCGGCGCGCGCCAGCGAATCGACCGTCATACGCTCCTTGCCGTTAAGCCCCAGGTCGGACCACGCGAGCATATACGGCCAGGCACGCTCGGCAAACGAACGGGCCGAGACGATCGGCGCCGTCGGTAGCATGCGACGGGCAGCCTCACCCTGTCGAACGAGCATCAGCAGCAGCGAGCAGGCCTCAGGCTTGCCAGCGGCCATCGGGATGTCGTCGAAAGGTCGATTGCGGTCTACGTGCGCCTCGAGCGCGCCATCGACCTCACCCGGCTCAAGCCCGCCGAGCAGCTGTGCCGCACGGTCGAGCATATCGACCGGACCGTCGAGCGTCGAGAGCGCCTGCGCCAGCACGCGCTCCATACAATCTTCCACTGCGTTGAGCGTCACGAGCTCTTGGGGCACCACGGCAGACGTGCGGTTGCGCACACGCGCCACAAACTCAAGCGTCGACAGGTACACATCGCCAAAGGGCGCAAAGTCGCCCTGGTAGCCGCCGCAAAGCGCCGGCGCCGCCAGCGCGTACTCGGTTTTGGACAGCGGGCTCAGCGCCATCGCACCCAGCTCGAGCGCCGTATCCTCCAGCATCAGTCCCAGCGTGCGCGAGCGCAGGCGCTCGGCATCGCCCGCCGACACGTCGCGATCGAGCACGCGCGCCGCATCCGGTGCATCGCGCTCGACGGTGCGAATGTGCAGACGCTCGGCGATGGCGCGGACGGCGGCACAGCGGGCAGCCTCGGCTTCTTCCTGCGCCGGCGTAAAGATACGGTTGCGCCCCAGCACCAGGCCAATCACATTGCGCGGGCCCAGAGCGTCGACGGCCAGCGCCGCCAGCAGGGACGACGGCAAGTCGCCCTCGAGCGCCACCACGGCGCGCGACGCACCGCGGGCGCGGGCGTTATCGCGAACGGCAAGCACCAGCGCCTGCCACAGCCATTCCTCGGAG
>CABUZF010000288.1 GCA_902495985.1 uncultured Collinsella sp. | reverse complement strand
CGGGAAGCTTGGTGCCGAGCGTTCCGTCGGCACGCTGAACGATCTCGAGGGGCATAAAGGTGCCACCCCATAGGTAAGAGCTGGGGTCGCCGCCCTCGTCACGCGTAGGAACCCAACCAAAGAGAACGCGACGCTCGCCATCGAATGCGGTGCGAGCGGCGTAGTACGCGCGGCCGTCGAAGGAGTCGTCAGCGGGGGTAATCCAAGGACCGTTGATGGACTTGGACATGCGGTAACGGGTCTTGTTGCCGTCGCTGTACTCGGAAAAGACGAGGTACCACCAGTCGCCCATCTTAAAGAGATCAGGCATCTCAAACATGGTGTACAGGCCCGGGTTCCACCAGTCGCCCTGGAACTCCCAGTTGGTCAGATCCTTGGAGGTGAACTTGACCAGGCGGCCGGTCATCAGACGCTTGTCCTCGCCCACACGCGTGCCGAGGATGAGCATGTACTCTTCGTTCTCCTCATCCCAAAGCACAAAGGGATCGCGCCAGTTGCGGTCATCGTAACCCTCCTGGGGCGGAAGCAGCGTCTCGGCGATGTTCTTCTCCCACTTGACGGCGTCGTCACTCGTTGCGTGAAGAAGAACCTGCTTCATCAAGCGTGCCTTGACCTTATCGCGATTGCAACCAGTGTAGAGCGCATGGTACTTGTCGCCCACCTTAAACACCGTGCCGGCATAAACATACTGGTCGACTTCCTCGTCGCCGCCACGCTCAAGGCTCTCGCCAAAGTCTTTGTAATTGACGAAGTCCTTGGTTGTCGCGAGTGCCCAGCCAAACGGCTCTCCGAAAGGTCCGGGGTTTCGCGTGTCACGCTGATGATAGAGATAGAACGTGCCGTCCTCGCCGTACGGCATGATGTCGCCTACCCAAATTCCCTCAGGCTGGTAATACACCTTGTGCATCCGAGACTTCCTTTCCACGACATACTAACTCGGTACAATGGCAAGATATGTCAATCGTTTTCATATGTCAAACGTTTTCACACCAATACGTCTTTTCGCAGTTCCAGTCGTCGGCAAACGGTTGACATATGCCGGCGAACGGTCATCAGAGGCGTTTGAGGAATTCTTTTGGCACGGGATGAACTACGCGGTTTTGCCCTCAATGAGTTCAACGGGGAGCTTGGTATTCGATTCGGGCTTTTCACCGTTAACAAGAGCGATGATGGATTGCGCCGCGAGCTCTCCGATGCGATCGATATCTTGACGAACGGTTGTTAAGTCAGGCATAAACGTCATAGTGCGGCGGGCGCCATCCGCGCCCACGACCTTAATATCGTCCGGAGCGCTCAAGCCGCGCTGCTTCATCACGTTAAGACAGATAGCCGCCATCGTGTCGTCTCCCGCAAAGATGCCGTCAATATCGGGGTTCTCATCGAGGATCTTCGCAACGACCGCACTCTTTTCGTCATCGGACTTAACGAACTCGACCTCACGGACAAGCGCGGGCAAACCGGCCTGCTCCACAACATCGTGGTAGGCATCGGTACGCTTATTGGCAGGCATGCGCATGCGGCTATTGTTGCGCAGGCACAAGATGCGCGAACACCCGTCATCGATAAGACGACGCGTAGCAAGTTCGCCGATGCCATAGCTGTCGCTCGCAATCTGAACAGAGGCCTCGCCAAGGTCGCAGTCGATACCAACCAGACTCAAGCCCATCTCGGCATACGCCTCGGCACCGATATTAAGCGAGTTGACGATGACGCCATCAACCATATTGCGTCGAAGCATGTCGATATAAGAGCGCTCAAGCTCGGGTCGATTGGCGCTATTGCACAGCAGCATCTTAAAACCGTTTTCGGCCAGGGTATGCTCAATGACTTGAACCACTTGGGCATGAAACGGACTGCTGACATAGGGGACGATCATACCGATAAGATTCAGGCGACCGTTGAGCATGGCACGAGCGATATCGTTGGGCGTATAGTTGATGCGCTTCATCGCGGCATGGACCTTATCGCGGGTCTCTTGGCTAATATAGCCACGATTATTAAGCACACGAGATACCGTAGTAGGCGAAACCCCCGCCACCGCCGCAACTTCCTTGATGCCAGGCTTAGCCGTATCCTTAGAACGAGCACTCTCGCGAGCCATAGCACCCTCCCCCATCAACATGTCATACGTTTACATACGAACAAAGCATACCCCAACAAGAGCGGGAAGACGGTAACAGTACAAGTAAGTAAACGACTCATCCAAATAATTAGGAGAGTTCCGCCTAAAGGGTGACTACACAGGACCCCCGCCGGGGCTGTTTGGGCTACCTCTCAAAACATTCCGCACTGATATCTTCTGTATTGAAGACGTCGATGATGCACCCGTATACCATTGACGTCGACACCATCAGAT
>CABUZF010000287.1 GCA_902495985.1 uncultured Collinsella sp. | reverse complement strand
GGTAACAAGCCAGCGCCAGGTCGAGCTGATCGCAATTCCAATAGGCAAACGCCAAGCGATAGAACAGGTAGCCGATTGCAGAACGATCGCTGGCAATACGTAGGCCGTGGCGCGCCACCTCGATAATCTCGTCATAGCGCTCCAGACGCGCAAGCACGTTGATGAGCGCAAAGTGCGATTGCATGGACGAGCGCGCCAGATCATAAAGATGGCGCACCTCGGGCAGTGCTCGTTCAAAGTCCTCTTGCTCGGCGTAAAAGCTGCAGATCTCGTGCTGGGCAAAGTACAGCGCATCGGGCGCACGAAGGATTCGCACAGAGCGGTCTTCTTCCAACACCGGTAGCACCATGCGCACCAGCTGGTTATCGCAAAACTGCGTTTGAACCGGACCTGTCGCCAAAAGCTCGGCGACGGCGCACTTAGCCTCCAACTCCTCGACAAGACGAGAAAAGCCTTCAAAAGCACCTGTACGGTCAACTTTTGCCTGCTCGCGCAATTCAACAACACGGGCCACGTATGGGTCGTCGTCCTCTTCCATGACCTCCAACTCGTCAGCCGTATCGGCAAGCAGCAGATCGCGCAGCGCCGGCGGCAGCGTGCGATGGTCATCACGCGGACGAGCATGAACCTCCGCAGGCTCAATCGTCTCCGGAGCGGTTGACTCATACGCCTCAAGCACACGCTTGCACGGCATATCGTCCATGTCCATGCTCTCAAGATCCTTGGCGACAGGCACGCAATCGGCCAGATAGGCCGCGCGCCCAAAGAAATACGTTGTGACAACGCGCTCGCCCTGCTCACTGTCGGGAGCAGCAATCTGCACATAGCAGCGCGTGATGCAGGTGCCCGCGGCAAAACACGCTGCCGCAAGCGTGAGTGCCACGCGTGCATCGTGCTCCGCGGCCCAGATCGCGCGCGTGTCCTCGTCCAGCTCGCGCCAGGCGTCATCTTGAGCGTCGTATTCACGTTGCGGCATGGCATCAACGACAGACTGCCCAAACCGAACGAGCATAATCCCCTCGGCAACGTTTACTCGATAGGTATAGTCGAGCCGCGTGACCACGTTGAGCACCTCAACGATTCGCGCAAAACGGGTGCGCACGTCCCACTCGCCGCCCGGCTGGCACGAAACCGTTCCCGGCTTCGCCCACGGGTTATCGCTCGAAGCCGTATCGAGCAGTCGGGGAACATCGTTGGTCGTCTTAGCGATATGCCACGAATCAAAGAGTGCACAGCCCTCAAGGCTCGGCGAGGATGCCGCGGGGGCCAATCCGGCCCCGATGCGCTCAAGGATGCCGGAAAGGCGGTTGAGACGGCACTCTATTGCAAGCAGCATGTCAATCTCGTCCTGGTCCAGCAGGCTACGATCAAAATTGAGATAGAAAAGCTTTGAGCGATCAATGCGAGCCAAGCTCATCTCGGACTTGGCAGCGATGGTGCGCAGGCGGGGCAAGTCAATTTCACTCATAAGGGCGGCGGCATAACGCTCGATACCGCTCGGATTCTCGGCATGGTCAACGCGGTAGAGCAGCGTCTCGATAGCGTCAGGTAGCGGTGCCGTGTTAAAGCCCAAAAACAATTCGACCGGCTCGGGCAACTTTACGAGCTTGATCTTGTCGACAACATTTTGCATACCCTCGTCGAGTCCGCCGGCGTTCGCCGTGCTCGCAATGGCATTTTCGGAGTCAGCGAATATCACGTAGCGCAGGAACATCGATGCCATGAACTCGCCGTAAGGAAGGGCGCGGATCGAATTCCATGTCTCGTGGTCGGACTGCTCGCGCATGGGGCCTTCGGGAGAGCCGGCAGTTTGCGCACACGCGCGCATTGCACCGTTGGCTTCCCTTACCATAATCTCACCAATACCGGAATCCGACTCGTCAAGGACCAGTTCCATGTCGGGATCGTTGGACAGCGGAGCCTCGCTAACGGGGCGGTCCACCTTGTACACCTCACCCGAAACGCTTACGTAACCCAAAAGCGACACATGACTTTTGCCGACGAATTCGACGACATAACAAGATTCATGCTGATCCTCGCCAAAGAGTTTCCAGACCACGCCATATGAGCGTCCCGCAGGCTGCTCGGGCATCGCCGGAAAGCGCTTCTTAGGATCGAGAAACCTGAGCTTGTATGTCGGACGCTCTGCCACGAAGTATCACCCTGATCGGTCGTTGAGAGAAGGAGCGGTCGCGGATGGGCCGCGACACCTACTCGGAATCTTACACGAGTCGACAGGAAATCGTCCCTTTGGACGAAAGCACTCAAGCTGGCGCAAAAGAAAAGCCCCCGTTGCCGGGAGCTTTAATCTCAAATGGTGCGGCGTATAGGATTCCGCGCATCCGCTGCGCGGATCCGC
>CABUZF010000286.1 GCA_902495985.1 uncultured Collinsella sp. | reverse complement strand
TTGGGTGGGCGTTACGGGATTCCGCACGGCTTGGCTAACGCCATTATCCTGCCGCATATGCTTCGCGCCTATGGCGAAGCTGCTGCTCCCAAGCTCGCCGATCTCGCCCGCATGGCCGGCATCGCGCCGGTTAACGCGCAGGACAGCCTGGCGGCCGAGGCCTTTATCGATTGGGTCGATCGAATGAACGCCGCCTTGGACATTCCCAAGTATGTGACGGGTATTCGCCGCTCCGATATTCCGCAAATGGCGGCACATGCCGATGCCGAGGCCAATCCGCTGTACCCCGTTCCGCTTTTGATGGACCGCTTGGAGCTCGAGCGTATGTACGAGGTCGTCGCGGGTGGTATGTTTGAGGACGAGAACTAGGAGGGTGCCATGAACACCGAGGAAATTGCGCGCATCGTCGGCGATCAGCGCACTTACTTTAAAACGGACGCTACGTTTGATGTTGATGCCCGACGTCGCGCGCTCGTGAGTTTACGCGATGCGGTACGGGCGCACGAGGCCGATATTGCCCATGCACTCAAGACCGATTTGGGAAAGTCGCATGACGAGGCATATATGTGCGAGATCGGCACGTCGCTTTCCGAGATTCGTCATCACATCGCTCATGTGGCTCGATGGAGTTGTCCGCGCCTGCGTCCGTGTGACCTCGCCAACGCCGTGAGTGTGTGCAAGACGCAGGCCGTGCCCTATGGCGTCACACTCATCATGGCTCCGTGGAACTACCCGTTTTTGCTAACACTCGAGCCGCTCGCCGGCGCCCTTGCCGCGGGCAATACCGTGGTCATCAAGCCGAGCGCATATGCTCCGGCATCGAGCGCGGTGCTCAAGCAAATCTGTGAAGAGGCATTTGATTCGCGCCTGGTGACGGTTGTCGAGGGCGGGCGCGCCGAGAACGAAGCGCTGCTCGATGAGCACTGGGACAAGATCTTCTTTACCGGTAGCGTTCCGGTCGGCAAGCTCGTCATGGAGCGTGCAAGTAAAAACCTTACGCCCGTGACGCTTGAGCTGGGCGGAAAGAGTCCCTGCATCGTGGATGCGACGGCAAACCTGAAGGTCGCGGCGCGGCGTATCGCCTTTGGTAAATGGCTCAACGTGGGGCAAACCTGTGTAGCGCCCGACTACCTGCTGGTCGATGCGCGCGTGCACGACGAGCTGCTGGACCTTATCAAGGAGGAGGCCCGCCGTATGTTTGGCGAGCATCCGCTCGATAACGAGGATTACGGGCATATCGTCAACGCCAAGCATTTTGCGCGCGTACGCGGGCTGATCGACCCCGATAAGGTTGTGCTTGGAGGCACGGCGCGCGAGTCGTCGCTCAAGATCGAGCCGACGATTTTGGACGGCGTGACCCCCGATGACGCCGTGATGCAGGAGGAGATCTTCGGCCCCATTTTGCCGGTGCTGACGTTTGAGAGCCTAGACGAGGCCGAGACGTTTATTACAGATCGTCCGACGCCGCTGGCTCTGTATATCTTTAGCCAGGATCGCGCAGTTCAGCAGCGCTTTGTGCGTTACGTGCCCTTTGGCGGCGGCTGTGTCAACGACACGATCATGCACTTGGCTACGAGCCATATGGGCTTTGGCGGCATGGGCGCGAGCGGTATGGGGCAGTACCATGGACACGAGAGCTTCGATACGTTTAGCCACAAGAAGAGCATCGTGAACAAGGCAACGTGGTTGGACGTGCCATTCCGCTATGCTCCTTACGCAAGCTGGAAGCACAAGTTCGTGCGCATGTTTGTGCATTAGAATCAGATGGTGTAGCGACAAACGGTCGAAAAGGCGCGGGTGGGGCGAATTTGTGTCCGCACGGGCCCGTAAGCTTCTCAGTACGGTTAAGCGCCGATTTATCCTGCTGTTAGAGGAGCTGCTATGTACGAGCCTTCACGTGTTCTTCTGTCGTTTCACATCGCAGGATTTCAATATGCCGACGGCGCTTTGGTCCTGGGCGATCTTAAGGTCGGCGATAAGCTGACGCTGTGTGCCGAGCGCGATAATCCCCATGACCCCGAGGCGGTTGCGATCTATTACGGCAACACCAAGCTTGGGTATGTTCCGGGAAACGAGGTCGGCCCGCTGTCCTTGATGATGTATTACGGCCACGAGGACGTATTTGAGGCCCGCGTGCAACAGGTTGCTCCCGAACGCAGCCCGTGGCATCAGGTGCGCGTTGGACTCTACGTGGTGGATGCTCGCTAATCGGTAAGGGAGGCGGCCATGTTTGATAACGATGATCTGTTCGATCTGACAGACGATCCGTTTGAGTGGGATCTGCTACTCGATGACGATGAGTTGGAGCAGGATCGTAAGAAGCGGCAGGGCAAGAACGCCCAGAGTGATGCGTCGAAAAAGAA
>CABUZF010000285.1 GCA_902495985.1 uncultured Collinsella sp. | reverse complement strand
GGGGGGGGGGGGTTGCTCAATGCAACCAAGCCCGAGAGACGATTCGGGCGGAACGCCCTCGCCATAGCGGAAGGGCGGCAACTCAAAACGGCGGCCTAGACGGGTCGAAAACGAAATAACCAAGACAGCGAAGGCGTGCTGCGGCGCGCCTTCTTTCTTCGCGCCCGCCCAAACGGCCAGGCAATCTCACGGCGCTAATACGATGGCGGCACATTCCCCGATAAGGAAGGAGTCCGCATGGACACTGAGGAAGACATGCCGCGCCCCGACGAGCTTCGAGACGGCACCCTGGCCGCGGTCAACGCCCTGCGCGACCTGCTGTCGCAGATCGGCGACCCCGACGCGGCGCACGACGCGGGCGTTATCGACGATGACGAGTACGTGGAGCGGAAGGCGCGAAAGCTCGCCTACACCTCCGCGCTCGCCGCCTACGCCAACGGCGAGGTGCCCGACCTCCCGGCGCTGCTCGAACAGATGCGCGAGCAGGCGTCCCAGCCGACGCAGACCGAGACCAACACGGCGAACATCGACTACCTGCTCATGACCGTGGGAGGTGACCAGTAATGGCTACGAAGAAAACCGTTGAGCATTCCAAGCACTTCGCGAAGGTCAAGAAGTACTACGACAAAGACCTTTGGAGCAAGGCGCGCGTCTACAAGGCTGTCGAGTGCAAGTGGATCACCGCTGACGAGTACAAGGAGATCACCGGCGAGGAGTACACGGCCGAATAGGCGGAAGGAGGGCACCCAGGATGGAAGTGCTCAAGCTTTTTGCGCCTTACGGACCGGCTTGGCTTGGCGGCGTGCTCCTGGCGCTCGTTGCGTTCTACTTCGGGAAACAATTTCTTGAGGAGTATAAACGTCAGAACCAGCGGAAGGGCGAGCTCGACCTGAAGCGTGAGGAGCGCAAGCAGGCCGAAGTCGACGAGAGGGCGCAGCGCGACCGCGAGCGGTCCCAGATGGAGGGGCGCATCGCCGCCCAGATGGAGCGCAGCAACACCCTGATTGAAGGAATGAAAACCTTGATGGAGTCGGTTGTCGCGTCAAATGACGTCCTCCACGCGGACTTGGTCCACAGCCAGGCGCGCAGCCAGGGCATGGCCGAGAAGGTCGACCATATCTACGACCGAGTCGACCTCATGTACAACAAGGAGACAGGGAGATAGAGATGACTGATATACAGGCAGGGCTCACGGTGCTGACCGTCCTCGTGGTTCCCTATATCGTGCAGGCTATCAAGACGAAGGCGATGACCGGCAATGTCGCCCGCTGGACGGCCATTGCAGTATCGGCGCTGTGCGGCGCATTGACGGCCATCGCCGGGGGTATGCCGACTGACCCCACGGCGTGGGTTACGTCCATCTTCGCCGCGGTAGGCGGCGTGCAGGTGGCCTACGCCGCCTTCAAGGCAGTCGGCGTGACGGACAAGTGGCTCGACGCGCTGCTCGCCATGGGCACGCCTAAGAAGGACGACTAGGCATGGGCGGCAAGCGCCTTGCGCGCATAGCCGCCGCCATTTCGCTGCTGGCAATGCTCACCGCCTTCGCCGACGTGGCGCTGATTGCCTCGAACGTGCCGAAGGTGCCGAAGGAGGAGCCTTTGCCCGTTATCTACGACAAGCCGCTCGACAAGCCCGCCGAGGTGCCCGTCTACCTCCAAGCAGACGAGCGCTGGGGCGGGCTTTCCTATGCTGGCGATGATCTCGCGACATCGGGCTGCGGCCTCACGTGCGCGGCCATGGCATGGGAATGGCTATACGGCCAAACCTGCACGCCGGCGCAGATGCTCGATCTCGTTGGCGAGTCGTGCCTGACCGACGGCGTGAACGACATGGACAAGTTCTGCCGCTGGATGAACGCGCACGACCAGGCTTTGGGCTACACGCCGATCCATGACAACGCCGATGCCGCACTGAACGAGGCGGCAAGCGGGTGGATGGTGTTTTGCAGCCTAACGGGCCGGCTGCGCGAAGGCGGCAAGAGCTACGGCGGTCACATCGTCCTGCTCTGCGGGTGGGATGGAACCACGGCAACATTCCACGACCCTTGCGAGGGCATAGTGCGACTGAGCCGCGAACAGTACGAACAAGTGAATTGGGCTTATTTCATAGCTATAGGGAGCGCTGAATAATGAACGGCATCGACATTTCCAACTGGCAGAACGGCATCAACCTCGCGGCTGTGCCTTTCGACTTCGTTATCTGCAAGGCCACCGAGGGCACGCATTACGTTTCGCCCGACTGCGACCGCCAGATCCAGCAGGCGATCGGCCTCGGCAAGCTCGTGGGCGTGTACCACTACGTCAACGGCGGCAACGCCGAGGCGGAGGCCGAGTACTTCTACGAGCGCTGCAAGGGCTACGTGGGCAAGGCCG
>CABUZF010000284.1 GCA_902495985.1 uncultured Collinsella sp. | reverse complement strand
GAGGCGATTCGGACGAGTATACCGTGCGCATGTATACGCCGGTGCAGCCTGTTTTGGGCCGCATGCTCCGGGGCGTCGAGGGCGTTCGGCTCTCGACGGTTACCCGTGAACTCGATTCGGACCGGCGCTTTGCGTCGAGTGCGGCGGATGCCGTTGTGAGTATGGCACCAGACTTTACGATCGTAAAGAAGGCGCGCGGTTAACGTGCGTATAAGTAAGGCGGACTTTGAGAGACAACTATTCAAAGTCCGCCTTTCTGTTGATGAGATGCTGTGGGGGAGCATATGGGTCTTGAAGGAATCAAGCTGATTGCATGCGATTTGGACGGCACGTTGCTGCATCCGGGGGAGCGCGAGCCGCGTTCCGAGGCCTTTGAGCTCATCGATGAGCTGCATCGTCGCGGTATCGTGTTTATGCCGGCGAGCGGCCGTCAATATGCGAGCTTGCGCTATCTGTTTGCCCCGGTGGCCGATGAGCTCGCCTATGTATGTGAAAACGGAGCCCTGGTGATGAGCGAGGGACGTGCCGTTGTCAAGCGTTCCATGGAGCGTAGCCTTGCTATGGATATCGCGAATGCCGTGGTTGCGTATCCCCATGCCGACGTGACCCTTTCGTGTGAGGGACACCTCTACACCATGAGCGGCAACGATGCGTTCGTCGATCATTTGCGCTATGAGGTCCACTGCGATGTGGCGGTGGTCGCCCGCCCCGAGGACATCGACGAGGACGTCATTAAGATTGCCTTCCAGACGCCCGAGGTGGATCAGCCGGCGGCCCTGGAGTATTTTGAGCGCCTCTTTAGCGACCGTGTTGACGTGATGACGTCGGGAACCGAATGGACGGACTTTATCGGTTTCGGTTCGGGCAAGGGCTCCGCGCTTGCCGATTACGGTCGTGCCCTGGGTATTTCGCCCGATGAGATGATGGCGTTTGGCGACAATGAGAACGATCGCGACATGCTCAACGTCGTGGGCCATCCCTGTCTGATGGAGAGCTGCAACCCCTCTATGCGTGGCATTAACGACCGCGTCCGCTACGTGCGCACGGTCGAAGAAGAGCTGCGTCGTCTACTTGCTGAGTAGACATTTGGGACATGTCTAGGAATCTACTTTTTGCTGCAAAGTGCGGAAAGGTGGATTTTAAGGCATGTTCCAAACATCTACCGGCAGTCGGGGCAGAGACCCTCGAAGATGGTGTAGTGCGACGTGACGTGCCAGCCGATTTGCTCGGACGCTTTGGCGTCGAGCTGGGCATCGAAGGGGAGCGGTACGTCGATGACGCGGCTGCATGAGGTGCAGATGATATGTGCGTGCGGCTCGATCGTGCGATCGAAGCGGCTGCCGCCCGGCGTCTTGATGGAGAGGATCTCGCCGGCGTCGGCCAAGAGATTGAGGTTGCGGTAGACCGTACCGCGGCTGATTTTGTCATCCTGCGCGCACACGACGTTGTAGATTTCGTCGGCGGTGGGATGGTTGTAGCTTTGGCGCACGGCGTCAAGAACCAGCTTTCGCTGCTTGGTATTCCTTCTTTGCACCGCCATGCGCCTCGCCTCTTTTCTATCAACGGTCGTAGGTAAATGATACCGTATTTAGCACACAATACTAATAATGAGGACTGAAACCGTCTTCATTGGCAAGTGGGGCTCGGGCCTGGGCATCTACAAGGCGAAAACGCGTTCCCATGCGCTCGTAGGAGGCATGAAGTGCCTCGAGATGAGATAGGATGTCTGCCGGAGCTCCCTGTATCTCCATCTCGACTGAGCCGTCTTCCATGTTACGCACCCAGCCGGTGAGTGCGCGTGCCTGCGCGAGGTTGGTGTTGGTAAAGCGAAAACCAACGCCTTGGACTTGCCCCGCCCAGCGCAGGAAATAACGCAGGGAAGTGTCTTGAGTGGCCTCGTCGCTTGCAAGCACGGTAAGCCTGCGGCGCAGCTCGAGCTCGACGTTTGACGGTTTTTGAGGCTCTCGACTGCCGCCGGTGACGCTGTAGAAGAACGTATCGAAGAGGCCCATCGCTATGCCTGCTTGCCTGCGTCGGCCGGGAAGGTTATGCCGGCCTGCTGACGCACGGCATCCATGATGCGTAGTGAGACGAGCGTGACATCGCGGTAGTGGCCAAGCTCGTGGCGTCCCGCCGGGGTCTCCCAAATCTCTTCCTTGACGTTATCGATGCCGCCGATGGCGGTGATAAAGTCTGTGAGTTCGTATTCCATGGTGTTGCTCGATTTGGGCAGGTCGAGCACGCGGCCGTTGTCGCCCTGTTCGCGCGGTGCCTCGGTCGCCGAGCCGCGTACGACGTCGCCGCGGTAGTCGATGCGTACGTTGCGGGGCGTGGACAGATGGTCAATCTGGATAGTGCCACGCTCGCCTTCG
>CABUZF010000283.1 GCA_902495985.1 uncultured Collinsella sp. | reverse complement strand
CCGATAATCGTGGGAGGTGTTTTACCTGCTGTGGGCTTAAAAGGGTTTGTTTGCATGTGAGCCACCTTTGCTCAAGATATAGCAAGATATAGCAAAGTATAGCAAGATATAGCAAAGTAAGCGCTACTCGCGGGTTTTGCGGTGGTGCTATTTTCCAAATGCCGCGCGGATAAAGCGCTGGGCGAACAGCTTGTTGGCAACTCACGAGGGCTCGGGGTGCCAATTTGGGGTGCAGTAGTGCTGCGCCACGAAAAGGGCCTATCTACTACGTTTAAGCCGCAGGGGTCAACCATAGTCGGCTTTTTCGAAAATCGACAAGCTGTCTACCTGCGGTTTTGTTTTCACGGTTTTCGGTATGGCCGAGGCTATCCGTGTTAACGTAGTAGATGGGCCACTTTTGTGGCAAGGGGGCCGATCTGCGGGCCAGGGTAGCTAAAAGAGCCCCGTCCCAAAAAGACTGATTGGGAGCTGGGGCGTGTCGATGCGATAGTATTGCATGGTGGTATTCGACTAACCGAGGGTTTATCCGAGGGCTTTATGGAACAACGCCAGCATAATCAGAGCCTGCAAGACCAGGCATACAACGCATTGCGCTCCAAGATTATCTATGCCGAGCTCAAACCCGGCACGCGTCTTTCGGCGATTGGTCTGGAAAAGGAGACGGGAATCGGGCGCACGCCCATTCGCGAGTCCTTTGTGCGCCTGCGTGAGCAGGAGCTGGTGGAAACGCGTCCCAAAAGCGGCACCTATGTCTCAAAAATCAGCATGGAGCGCGCCGAGAACGCCTGCTTCTTGCGCGAGAAACTTGAGAGAAGCGTGCTCATTAAATGTTGTTCGGCCGCCTCGCCCGAGCAAAAGCAGCGGCTCGAGCAGATTCTTGCCGAGTCCGAGTCGCTCGACCATAGCGAAACGCGTCGCTTTTTCGATCTGGACAACCTGTTCCATGAGACGTGTTTTGAGATTGCCGGCCGTCACATGTTGTGGGATTGGATGAAGAGCGTCAACACACATTTTGAGCGATACAACTGGTTGCGTATGGTGTCGCAGGACCTGGATTGGGAGCCGATTCGTCGGCAGCATCGCCGGATTCTCGAGGCCATTAAGAGGGGCGATACCGATGTGGCGAGCTATCTGGCAGAGACGCACTTGCACCTGATGCCCGAGGAGCAGGGCCCGGTTATCGCCTTGCATCCTGACTATTTTGAGCTGTCTAAAGACTCGTTCATCTAATTTGTCCCTTTATTTAGTTGCGGTGAAATAGGGATTGTTTTGCGGCTCTGATGGTGTAGGCAGTCCGTATTCCACCGCAAGTGACGGGGCACATCGGGGCACGAAAAAGCTGCGGCGCCGCTTGGAGGAAAAGACCGGAAGCAAGGGTCCATTCCTCCAGACGGCACCGCAGCTGTTTTGGTGGCTCGGCTTTTGTCGAAGTGGCTTAGTTGAGCGCGACGGCCAGCCGAGTAGGCAAAGCGGCTTGGAGGCGTGTCGCTTCCGTCACGTTCTATCAGCATACAAGACGGTTTTGGTTCTTGTTCGTGACGGAAACGGCGCGCTTCCGAGCCGCTTTAAAAGAAAGGGGGCGAGGTTTAGGGCACGCCCCCCTTTCACGATAGAGAGCTAAACCTAGCCGCGGACCTTCTTGACGACGTCCATGGCCTCGCGGGCGATCTGCTCGACCTTGGAGAAGTCGCCGTCGGCGAACAGGGCGGGCTTGACCATCCAGGTGCCACCGCAGGCGATGATGGCGGAGGAGCTCAGGTACTCCTCGACGTTGGCGGTGCTCACGCCGCCGGTAGGCATAAAGCGGTGACCGACAAACGGAGCGGCGAGGGCCTTGATGGTGTTCAGGCCGCCGTACTGAGCCGCAGGGAAGAACTTGGTGACCTTGAGACCCAGGTTCTCGGCCGCGGTGACCTCGGAGGGGGTCACGGTGCCGGGCAGCACGGGCAGGTCGATGTCGATGCAGTACTTCACGACGTCCTCGTTGTAACCCGGGGAGACGATGAACTTGGCACCGGCTGCGCGGGCCTGCTCAACCTGCTCGACGGTCAGGACGGTGCCGGCACCAACGCACATCTCGGGCTCGGCCTCGGCCATAGCGGCGATGCACTCGGCGGCGCAGGCGGTGCGGAAGGTGACCTCGGCGGACTTCATGCCAGCTGCCATAAGAGCGTGGGCGAGCGGGGCGGCGTCCTCGACCTTGTCGAGCACAACGACCGGCACGATGCCCAGGGACTCAAGCGTGGTGTAGAACTGATCGAACATGATGTTCCTTTCGATGTGAGGCGCGCACGGGCGCATGATTGCTAAATGTGCTGGTCAGGAGCAGATTTTGGATTGGTTATCGGAGGCACTGCTTGGGGTTCAAGCAATT
>CABUZF010000282.1 GCA_902495985.1 uncultured Collinsella sp. | reverse complement strand
TCATCCGAGCTCTCGTCCTTCGTCTTGGTTGCAGCATCGCGCGACGTTCCCTGCGGCGTGCTGTTGGCCGTGCTCACGTCCTCATCCGAGGCCGACTGTTCGTCGGTCAGCGAGGTAATGACCAGCACTTCCTCGTTGTTCTCGGCCGTGGTCTGAGCGCGCACCACAATGGTGTAGTACACATCGTTTGCCGATTTCTCAACCGACGAGACGGTGCCGAGCGGTAGACCCTTGGGGAACACGCCACCGATGCCCGAGGTCACGATGATGTCGCCAACCTTAACGTCGGAGTCGACGCTCACGTACTCAAGACGCAGCGTGCCGTCAGCCTGACCCTGCAGCATGCCCTGGGCGCGCGTGTCCTGCACCATGGCGGACACGCCCGAGTTCTCGTCGCCAATCAAGCGCACGGTCGACGTTTTGGCCGATACCTCGATAATCTGGCCGATAACACCGGCCGAACTCGTCACAGGCATGTTGATGGTAAGCCCGTCGGCAGAACCCTTATCAATCGTGACGGTCGAGGTCCAGGCATCGCCCGAGGCACCAACGATACGAGCTGCGGTCGATTTGAGGTTGTAGGTCGACTGCAGGCCGACCAGCCCCTCCAGACGCTCAGCGATCTTTTGAGCCTCGGAGAGCTCAGCAACCTTAGAGGTCAGTTCCTCGTTTTGCTTCTTAAGCTCGTCAAGCGTGTCCTGCGACGCCGTAAGGTTAGAGAACACGTTGCCGATCGCATTGAAGGGAGCCGCCACAGCCGAACCCACAAAGCGCACCGGCGAGGTAATCGTCGTTACGCCCGAACGCACGGCATGAATCGGTCCTGCCTCGCCCTCGCGGATGTAAAACGTGAGCAGCAACACCGAAATCAGGCTGAAAACAATCAACGGGCGCATACCCGTTGATTGTCGCTTGGTATTCAGATTTGTGGAGAAACCCGAAGATCGTGCCAAATGGAATCCACCTTTTGGAAATTAAGCATTGGTCTGGACGAAGCCGCCATCAAACGCATTGGCCTCGAGCACGCGGGCGCAGCCGTTAACGACGTTATCGAGTGCCGTGGGGCTGACGTTGACCGAAACGCCGGTCTCATCGCGCAGGCGCACGTCGAGACCGCGCAGCAGCGCGCCGCCACCGGTCAGCAATATGCCATAGTACATAAGGTCAGAGGCAAGATCGGGCGGCGTGGCATCGAGGGCGTCTTTAACGGCCTTGGCCATCTCGTCGAGCGGCTTGTTGAGCGCGCGACGAATCTCCTCGCTCTCGATGCGCACGGTCTTGGGCAGGCCCGTGATCACGTCGCGGCCGTTGACCTCGACGTCGAGCTCGTCCTTGAGCGGCACGGCGGAGCCGACCTTGATCTTGATGTCCTCTGCCGTACGCTCGCCGATGGCCAGGTTGTAGGCATCGCGAACGTGTGTGAGGATGGCCTGATCGAACTCGTCGCCGGCAATACGGATGGACTGCGAGACGACGATGCCGCCCATAGCGATAACAGCGACCTCGGTGGTACCGCCACCGATGTCGATGACCATGGAGCCGGTGGGCTCCTCGACGGGCAGGTCGGCGCCGATAGCAGCAGCCATGGGCTCCTCGATCAGGTAGGCCTGGCGAGCGCCGGCCTGGATCGTGGCCTCAAAGACAGCGCGCTTCTCGACCGACGTGACGCCGGAGGGAACGCAGACGACAACACGCGGACGCGGAGTCCACGGATAGCGCTTCTCGGACGCCTTGTCGATAAAGTAGCGAAGCATGGCCTCGGTAACGTCGAAGTCGGCGATGACGCCGTCCTTCAGGGGACGAACGGCCACAATGTTGCCGGGCGTACGGCCGAGCATGCGCTTTGCCTCGATACCGACCGCCAGGATGCGCTCGTCGTTCTTGTCGATGGCGACGACGGAGGGCTCGCGGATGACGATGCCCTTGCCGCGCACGGAGACAAGCGTATTTGCGGTGCCGAGGTCGATGGCAAGATCGCCCGCATAGCTACCGAAGAACATATCCATCAAAGAAAACAACGCAACTCCTGATGTGTTGGATGATTGCTGGAAAACTACTAGCTCATGATACTAGCGCAAGCCCGGCACCTCACTTGCGGTGAAGCGCCGGGCAAAGCTAAATCCCATAAGGTCACTACTGGTTGTCAGCAGCCGAGAAATCCATATCGAGCGAGGAAACGGCCCAGCCGATATGATTGTCGGAGCGCACGAATTTGACGGTGTACTCCTGCTCGCCGCCCTTGGACAGCGACGCCTTGACCTTGGCAGTGGTCTCGGTCATAGACTGATCCATGCCCTCGATGGAGACGGTGGCGCCCTGCGGAATCGAGGAAACGATCATCGACTTGGCGTCCTCGGACAGGCTAGAGGCAAGG
>CABUZF010000281.1 GCA_902495985.1 uncultured Collinsella sp. | reverse complement strand
TGGTCTTTACCGAGATTCCCTACATGGTCAACAAGGGCACCCTGCAGGAGAAGATCGCCCAGCTCGTCAACGACAAGCGCATCGAGGGCATCTCGGATATGCGCGATGAGTCCAACCAGAAGGGCATCCGTCTGGTCATCGAGCTCAAGAAGGGCGTCATTCCGCAGGTCGTGCTCAACAATCTGTATAAGTACACCTCGCTGCAGACGACCTTTGGCGCCAACAACCTGGCGCTCGTCAACGGCGTTCCCAAATGCCTGAGCCTGCGTGAGATGCTGCAGCACTACATCGACCACCAGGTCGACGTCGTCACCCGCCGCACCCGCTTCGACCTTAAGAAGGCCCAGGCCCGCGCGCATATCCTCGAGGGCTACCTGATGGCCCTTGACCATATCGACGAGGTCATCAGCATCATCCGCTCCTCGCAGACCGACTCCGAGGCCAGCAGCCGACTGATCGAACGCTTTGGCTTTACGCCCGAGCAGACCACGGCCATCCTCGAGATGAAGCTGCGCCGCCTGACCGGCCTGGAGCGCGACAAGATCCAAGAAGAGTTGGACGGCCTGCGCCGCGCCATCGCCTACTACGAGGACCTGCTGGCGCACGAGGAGAAGATTCTGGGCGTCATCAAGGAAGAGATGCGCGAGATCTCCAAGAAGTTTGGCGACAAGCGCCGTACCGAAATCAGCCAGGTTGAGAAGGACCTGGATGTCGAGGACCTCATCGCCGACGAGGATATGGTCGTGACCATCACCCACACCGGCTACGTTAAGCGTATCCCAGTGGCTGCCTACCGTGCCCAGAAGCGCGGTGGCAAGGGCGTGTCGGGCGTCAACCTCAAAGAGGACGACGTTATCGATGAGATGTTCATCGCGTCCACGCACGAGTACGTGCTGTTCTTCTCGAGCAAGGGCAAGGTCTATCGCCTGAAGGTGCACGAGCTGCCGGTGGGTACGCGCCAGGCGCGCGGTACCGCGATCGTCAACCTGCTGCCCTTCGAGGAAGGCGAGAAGATCGCGAGCGTCATCAGCTGCCGCGAGTTCCCGGCCGACGAGTACCTGATGTTTGCCACCAAGAGCGGCATGGTCAAAAAGACCGTGATGAGCGCATATGACCGCAGCCGTCGCGACGGCCTGATCGCTATCAACCTGCGTGACGACGACGCGCTGCTGAACGTGCGCCGCGTGCGCGAGGGCGACAAGATTATCCTGGCCACCACCGCGGGCAAGGCGATCATGTTCTCCGAGGAGCAGGTGCGCGCCACCGGCCGCGATACCAGCGGCGTTCGCGGTATCGGTCTGAAGGACGGCGTGAGCGTTCTGGGCATGGAAGTCACTAACGGCAACGGCGATCTATTCGTCATCACCGAGCGCGGCTACGGCAAGCGCACGCCGGTTGCGGACTACCCGGAGCAGAATCGCGGCGGTCAGGGCGTCTACACCATTCAAATGACCGAGCGCAAGGGCAACCTCGCGGCCATGAAGACGGTGGGCCCGCAGCACGAGCTGTTCATCGTGACGGAGGGCGCGACGGTCATTCGCGTCAAGACCGACGAGATCAGCCAGACCGGCCGCGCCACCCAGGGCGTCAGGATGATGACCGTCGACGACAACGACCGCGTATGCGCTGTCGCCCGCATGACGGCAGCCAAGGAAAAGCCCGAAGGCGAAGCCACAGAAAACGGCTCTGCTTCCGAAGAAACCCCTGTCGATCTAGGCGACGGCAACGACATGCCAGAAGATCTCCTAGACGAGTAAGAGGCCCTAGCTGGTAGAAAATATCAGACCCCATATATCGGCGGTCGGCGCACTGCGCGCCGACCGCTTTTTTGAAAACCTTTGAACCCCACGTCGCCCCCGGCTGCCCGGCGGCATGCGAAGTCGATCGCGAGTTCCGCACGAGCAGGAGAGCACTTAATGTGCTCTCCGTGCGAGCAGGACTGTCCGAGCAGGCGACTTCGCATGCCGCCGGGCAGCCGGGGGCGACACCCCTCAAAGATTTTCAAAAAAGTTGTTGACGCGCGCGTAACGACTCGTCTAATATATCCCTTGCGCGATGGACCTGTAGCTCAGTTGGTTAGAGCGTCCGGCTGATAACCGGGAGGTCACAAGTTCGAATCTTGTCAGGTCCACCACTTTCTTTCGCAATAAACACCCCAGCGAGAGCCGAGTCGCCGCTGGGGTGTTTATTACTGTCTCCGTGGGGGTTTAGCTCAGCTGGGAGAGCGCGGGCTTTGCAAGCCTGAGGTCAGGGGTTCGATCCCCCTAACCTCCACCATGATGGACCTGTAGCTCAGTTGGTTAGAGCGTCCGGCTGATAACCGGGAGGTCACAAGTTCGAATCTTGTCAGGTCCACCATCAAAACTGTGAAGAGCCC
>CABUZF010000280.1 GCA_902495985.1 uncultured Collinsella sp. | reverse complement strand
GTGGATATTCATGCCCGCAATCTGTACGCGGCGCAGCGTCGGCTTGGATTCAGACATCTTATGCCACCTTATTTCGATCGAACACGATTCGTCCGTCCGACATCGTCATATCAACCGCAAGATCGCGTGCGTCGCGATAATCGAGGTCGAACACATCCCGATCGAGCACGCAGATATCAGCAAGCTTGCCGACCTCGAGCGTACCCAGCTCGTCTTCGCGCATCAGATCGTACGCGCCCCCGGCAGTCCAAGCACGCAAGAGCTCGACAAGCGTCAGCGCGTTGGCCTCATTCACGGGCAGTCCATCGTCGAAGTATCCGCCGCACGCACTGTAGATTGACTCGCCCAGGCTCGGAATCAGCAGCGGCAAATCCGTACCACAGCACACCGTGCATCCGGAATCTTCCATGCCGCGGCGATTCCAGCTGTGCAAAAGTCGCGTCTTGCCAATTTGTCGACGCATCATCGACAGGCAATCCTCGCGCCGGTCCAGCGTCAGAATCTGCGGATAGACCTCGCAAATTCCACCTAACTTGCCAAACTTGACAAGATCGGTCGGATCAGAGTTCTCGAGATCGGTAATCGCATGGCGGCGAAGCATCCGTCCATGCTCGTCTCGAGGCAGCGAGGCATAGAGCGCCACGGTGCGACGAACGGCGCCATCGCCCTGGCAATGCAAGGAATATCGGAAGCCGTCAGCATCAATTGCGCGCAGCTCGTTCTCAATCAGATCCCACTCGGGCTCCTCGACAACCGTCTTGCCGGCAGCGCCCGCATCGGCCGTATCCTCATAGGGGTCAATCATCTCGGCAAGCCCCGCCCATACGCCGCGATCGGTCATACGGTTGAAGCCAGAAAAACGAACGAACGGTCCCCGGAAGCGCTCTCGTGCCTCGCGGGCATATGCCAGATTTGCACCGGCACCCACCGGCTGCGACATCATAGAGACGCGAACCGTCAGCTCACCAGATTCCTCACGGCGAGCCATTTCGTCGGCAAAACCGTAGTAGTCATCAAACGCCATCTCCTTGATGGCGGTAACGCCGCGCTCGTTAAGCATGCTCATGTAGTCCGAATACCCCGCACGTACCTCGGGCAGCGCGAGGAAATCGCTCATCATGCGCCAGATCTTCTCGGCATAGCACGCCTGGGGTGTAAAGCCGTATCGTGCACTGGCGGCAGCATTGAGAACGCAGGTCTCCGCGCCCGGTGTAAAGCAGACGACAGGGATATCACCAAAAAACTCGTCAAACACAGCTGCCGTATTTGCGTTCTCGGCATCCGATGCCAACGTTTCGGGTAGGTTGTGGCCAAAAGCCGCCGCGCAATCCGGATGACCTTCTTTCCATGCACGCAAGAGCGACACGGCCTCTTTGGCATCAGCGATGCCGGACAGATCAGACCCCAACGTTCGCAGCGCCCAACCTGTATAGAAGGTATGCACATCGATCAGGCCGGGCATGACGGTGCGGTCGCCCAGGTCAACTACCTCGTCCGCCTGGGTCAAATACGAAGCTACCTCACACTTGGTGCCAACAGCCTCAATTCGATTGCCACGGACCGCTACGAAACCTTCGAACGGCAGGTCCCCCGTACCGGTAAAGACGCTCTTAGACGTCAGGACCGTCAAACGATCAGACATCACAACCACCTACACCGGAAGCATGCCAGAGATTGCCGTTACGATCAGGCCAAAGACGACCATGAAGATGAAGAACTTCCAAATGGTCTTCCACCATTGGCCAAACGAAATCTTAGCCACGGCAAGGCCGGCGACCGTCATGCCCGCCACGGGGCTGATGGTGTTGATGGTCTGGTTGGCAAACTGGAGCGCGGTGACGGCCGCCTCGGGATTGAGGCCCATGAGCTCGGTCAGGGGGCCCATAACGGGCATGGTGAGCGCCGCCAGGCCAGAACTCGAGGGAACCAGCAAAGAGAGCAGACCAAGGACGACATACATAAACGTGGTGTAGACGGCGGCGGGTGCACCGGCGAGCGCGGTAGCGAGCGCCTGGAGAATGGTGTCGATGATCATGCCGCCCTCGGCGATGACCAGAATACCGCGAGCGATACCGATAACGATAGCAGCGTACGCAAAATCGGCGAGACCCTTAACGAACTCCTCAGCGATCGTCTGCTGGTCAAGACCGCCCAGGATACCGGCAAGCAAGCCCATGCCAAGGAACACGGCGGAAATCTCATTCATGTACCAGCCCTGGGTAACAAGACCCCAGACGATAATGCCCATACCGCAAGCAAAATCGATAAGCACGAGCTTCTGACGGATAGTGAACTCTTCCTCGATGGAGGCATCGGTCACGGAAAACTCAACACGCTTGAGCTTGTCGTCCTCGTACGTAATGGACGACTCGGGGTTTTTCTTGAC
>CABUZF010000279.1 GCA_902495985.1 uncultured Collinsella sp. | reverse complement strand
TCCCTGGGGCGAGGGCGAGGACTTTGACGGCATCATCGACCTGGTGCGCATGAAGGCGCGTCATTGCAACGGCACCGAAGCCGTTGAGTCGGAGATTCCCGAGGAGTATCGTGCCCAGGCCGAGGAAGCCCATGACCATCTGTGCGAGCTGGTGGCCGAGGCTGACGACGAGCTGATGATGAAGTACTTGGAAGGCGAGGAGACGCTGACACAGGAGGAGCTCGAAGGCCTGCTGTCGAAGGCGATCGCCGAGCGCATCTTTGTGCCGGTCTTTGCGGGCGATTGCATTAAGGAGCAGGGCGTCAACTCGCTGATGGACGATATCGCCACATACTTCCCGGCGCCGACGGACTACGGCGAGATGCCGCTCATCGACGGTGATTCGCTAAAGATCTCGAGTGACGATGACCGTCCGGTGGCGTTTGTGTTTAAGACTCTGGCCGATCCGCAGCAGGGTCGTATCAGCTTTATCAAGGTGCTGACGGGCACGCTTGAGCCGGGCCTTGAGCTGGTTAATGCGCGCACGCGCAAGGGTGAGCGTTTGGCCCACCTGTATGTGATGTGCGGCCGCGACATGACCGAGGTCGGTCACGCCTATGCCGGCGACATTATCGTGGCGCCCAAGTTGGCGGCAGAGACGGGTGACACGCTCTCCATTACCGGTAAGGTCGAGGCAGCGGCGTTTAAGTTTCCCAACTCGCAGTATCGCATTGCCATCGAGGCCGAGAACCGCGGCGACGAAGAGAAGCTCTACACGTTTATCGAGAAGGCCTGCAAGGCCGATCCGACTATGAGCATCGACCGCGACGAGGAGACCGGCCAGACCATCATTTCGGCGGTGGGCGAGGCGCAGGTTTCGGTCCTGCTCAATCGTCTTGAGGATCGCACCAAGGTCGCGGCCAAGAGCGTGCCGATCCGCATCCCGTATCGCGAGACCATTCGCCGTACGGCAAGTGCCCAGGGTCGCCATAAGAAGCAGACCGGCGGCGCCGGCCAGTATGGCGACTGCTGGCTGCGCGTTGAGCCGCTCATTGGGCCCGACGGCACGAGCGACGGCTATGAGTTTGTGGACGAGGTCGTGGGCGGTCGCATTCCGCGCTCGCTGATCCCCGCCGTGGACAAGGGTGTCCAGGAGACCATGAAGGACGGCATCATTGCCGGCTACCCGCTCACGGGCATTCGCGTGGCTGTGTACGACGGCTCGTATCACAGCGTCGACTCCAACGAGATGGCGTTCCGCGCGGCGGCTCGTATCGGCCTGCGCAAGGCATGCGCCGATGCCGACCCGGTGGTGCTGGAGCCCATCGAGGAAATCACGGTGACTATCCCCGAGAGCTACGCCGGCGCCGTGATGGGCGACATCTCGGCCTCACGTGGTCGCGTGACGGGCATGGAGACCGATGAGCGCGGAGACACCGTGGTCATTGCCCAGGCGCCGCTGGCAGAGCTGACGGATTATTCGACGCGCCTGCGCTCTATCACGCGCGGCACGGGTGACTTTACCATGAAGCCTGCTGGCTACGAGCAGGTTCCCTATGACGTTCAGGCCAAGCTGGTCGAGCGCTATGAGGAGGGTCGCGCCAAGTAGCGTGTGGCGTTGCCTGCAACATGCATGCCGGTGCAAGGGCCGCTCTGGGCAATCCAGGGCGGCCCTTTTTGATCCCTGGGGGACGGAGGAAAACGGATCATTTTAGGTTTTGGGGCAGCTTGGTCGGCGCTAGTCTCCGGATGCCTGGTTGCGGCCGGTGGCGTAGTCGATCTGCACATGCGGCTGCAGGTTGTAGCAGTATACGTGGAAGCACAGCGTCTTGCCGTGGTCCTCGACCGATTGCGCCTCAAGGCGCACGCCGCGGCAGACAAGTTCCTCTTCGTTATACATAGGCGTGACGCGGTAGAGCGCGTGGTTGCCCGTTTCGCGGATGTAGTCGAGAATCTGCTCCTCAAACGGTAGCATGCCCGTCTCGTTGAGATAGCGCGTGCCGGTGAGGAGATCCTTGCGATTGGCGTTTTCGCCGCAGAGCGACCAGGCGATGAGGTGGCAACGGTTGTAGAGGCTTTGACCCGGAATAAAGTCGTAGCGTTGCTGGTGCCATCCGGCGGGGTGAATACGCGAGATATCCCCGCGCTTGCCTTGACCGAGCGACTCGGGACCCACGCAGGCGAGCGCTTTGCGGGTGCGGCCTAAGCTGTCGAGCTTGGAGAACTTCTTAAAGCAGCCCTCTTCGGTAGCGCGCTCGTATTCATCGAGCGTGAACGACGGCGTGCCGAGCGGGTGCGTGCTGTCGGCGCGAAGGGCAACGTAGGGGTTGCCGGCGTAGTCGGGAATGCTGCTGAGGTATACGCCGCGGGCGTGGTTAAGATCGGGGTTTTCGACCTCGTCGATGGGGGTGGCG
>CABUZF010000278.1 GCA_902495985.1 uncultured Collinsella sp. | reverse complement strand
TGCCGGACGTCCGCTCCAATTCCGGAAACAATCCCTGCTTATCGTAATAACGCAGCGTGGAAACGGGCAGACCGAACATCTCCGCCACCTGTCCGATCGTGTACATGGGTCCTCCGGATAAAACTCGATTTCATCCCTTGACCTAAAGTCAGGTTTAGGTATTACCTTCATTCTCGTCAATGCAAATCGGGAGCGCAAGGGATTTTCGCCAAAGGCGCACGCTTGCCGGAACGGTATTCGCCGGCGGCGTGAACGGCGTGGGCGAAATCGCCGGGCATCCTGCTCTGGAGCAGGCGCAACGAATGGGCATGGAAATCTAGGCGCGGCTTAGCTGCGCGAAAGCAGTTTGTACTCAAAACCATCGACAGGAGGAATCAAACATGACGATTAAGCAGACGGCGGGCAGGGATGCCCTGGGAGAATTCGCCCCCAAATTCGCACAGCTCAATGACGATGTGCTGTTCGGCGAGGTGTGGAGCCGAGAAGACGGGCTTTCCCTTCGAGACCGCAGCGTGGTGACGGTGGTTGCCTTGATGGCACAGGGGCTGACGGACTCTTCGTTCCAATATCATCTGATGTCCGCAAAGAACAACGGCGTGACTAGGGCTAAGATAGCGGAAATCCTTACGCACGCGGCGTTTTACGCAGGCTGGCCCAAGGCATGGGCGGCCTTTCGCATGGCGAAGGAGGTCTGGGCGGATAGCGATGCCGCCGACGCAAGAACCAAGCATCAAAACGAGATGGCCTTTCCCATCGGTGCCCCCAACGACGCATTTGCGAAGTACTTTATCGGGCAAAGCTACCTCGCGCCCCTTTCCACCGAGCAGGTCGGCATTTACAACGTTACGTTCGAGCCAGGCTGCCGCAACAACTGGCACACCCATCACGCCAAAAGCGGCGGCGGGCAGATTCTCGTCTGCGTGGCTGGCCGAGGGTTTTACCAGGAATGGGGCAAACCGGCACAGGAGCTGTGCCCCGGCGATGTAGTAAATATTCCCGCAGGCGTAAAGCACTGGCACGGTGCGGCGCCCGACAGCTGGTTCTCCCATCTCGCGGTGGAGGTTCCGGGCGAGGATGCCTCCAACGAGTGGTTGGAGCCCGTGGACGACGAGCAATACCTTAAAGCGACTGACAAGGAGGTTTAGGTATGGAACAGTTGAATCTGACGCAGGAATGGGACAAAGTGTTCCCCAAAAGCGACAAGGTTGAGCACAGCAAGGCGACCTTCCATAACCGATACGGCATCACGCTGGTGGCTGACGTCTACGTGCCTAAGAACGCGGAAGGCAAGCTGCCCGCCATCGCCGTCAGCGGCCCGTTTGGCGCGGTGAAGGAGCAGTCCTCCGGTCTGTACGCGCAGAAAATGGCAGAGCTGGGCTTTTTTGCAATTGCCTTTGACCCGTCCTATACCGGCGAGAGCGGCGGCACGCCCCGCTATGTAGCATCGCCGGACATCAACACCGAGGACTTCTGCGCAGCGGTGGATTTCCTCTCTGTGCAGGAAAGCGTTGACCCGGAGCGTATCGGCATCATCGGTATCTGCGGTTGGGGCGGCATGGCAGTCAATGCGGCGGCCATCGACACCCGTATCAAAGCTACCGCGGCTATGACCATGTACGACATGACCCGTGTGACCGCCAACGGCTATTTTGACGCCGAGGATTCCGAGCAGGCGCGCTTTGAAAAGCGGAAAGCGCTGAATGAGCAGCGCACCGAGGACTATAAAAACGGCAGCTATGCGCTGGCGGGCGGCGTGGTCGATCCGCTACCGGAGGATGCGCCGCAGTTTGTAGCGGACTATTATGCCTACTACAAAACTCCGCGAGGCTATCATCCCCGCAGCCTGAACTCCAACGGTGGCTGGAATGCGACGTCTTCTCTGTCATTTTTGAATATGCCGATTTTGCAATATAGCAGCGAAATCCGCTCTGCTGTGTTGCTGGTGCATGGCGAGAAGGCGCACTCCCGCTATTTCAGCGAAACCGCGTACGGCAAGCTGACGGGGGACAACAAGGAATTGCTCATTATCCCTGGTGCCAGCCACACCGACCTTTACGATCAGATGGACATCATTCCGTTTGGAAAGCTGAAGGCATTCTTTGAGGAATATCTGAAATAAGGCGTGCCTTGATTTAATGCCAAGTCTTCAGCAACGATTCTTCTAAAGAGTGGGAGTAGCTGAAACGAGGCGATTGATTAACTCCATTCGTTTTGGCTACAAGAAAACATGCCGCGCGCCTGCGGCATGAAGGAGGGAGATTCTTATGAATATCGTTGTGTTGAGCGGCAGCCCGCGTAAGGGCGCCAATACCGACACCATGGTCGAGGCGTTTGCCGAGACCGCGTGCGAGGTCGGCCATACGGTCGAGGTCATCCGCGTTGCCAGTAAGAAG
>CABUZF010000277.1 GCA_902495985.1 uncultured Collinsella sp. | reverse complement strand
GCCCACGTGGCGGATGCCCAGGGCAAACAGCACGCGACCGAGCGGCTGGCTCTTGGACTTGTTGAGCTCGGCGATGATTTTCTCGGCCGTCTTGAGGCCCACCGGAATGGGATCGCCCTTCTTAACGCCCTTCCTGCTGTTGGAGCTGGCGTACACGCGCCCCGTGTCCAGGCCTGCGATGTCGTCGACCGTGAGCTGATAGAAGTCCGCGACGTCGTGAATCAGCCCGGCGGCGATCATCTTGTCGACGATCTCGTCGCCCAGGCCGTCGACGTCCATGCAGCCGCGGCTCACCCAGTGGAGCAGGCGCTCCTTGAGCTGCGCGGGGCAGTCGATGGAGACACAGCGGTAAGCGACCTCGCCATCCTCGTGAACCACGGGGCTGCCGCACACGGGGCAGACCTCGGGCATGTGCCAGTCGACCGAATCGGCCGGGCGCTTATCGAGCACCGGGCCCACGACCTCGGGGATTACGTCGCCTGCCTTGTGCACGATGATGGTGTCGCCCTCGCGCACGTTTTTACGACGGATCTCGTCGATGTTGTGCAGCGTGGCGCGCGCGATGGTGGAGCCGGCGACCGTCACCGGGTCGAACTCGGCGACCGGCGTGAGCACACCGGTGCGGCCCACCTGGATGCGAATTTCGCGCAGGACGGTCTGCTTTTCCTCGGGCGGGAACTTAAAGGCAATGGCCCAGCGCGGCGCGCGGGCGGTAAAACCCAGGTCGAGCTGCTGCTGGAAGCTATCGACCTTTACGACCACGCCGTCGATGTCGTAGTCCAGGTCACCGCGATGTTCGAGCGCCTGGGCACAGAACTCGTGAACCTCGGCCGGCGTGGCGCAACGAGCCACGTTGGGGTTGACGCTAAAGCCGGCGCTACGTAGCCAATCGAGGAACTCGCGCTGGCTGTGGACGTGCAGCGGGTCGGTATCGGCGATGGCGTAGATAAAGGTGGCCAGATCGCGCCGCGCCGTGACCTTGGGATCCTTCTGACGCAAGCTGCCGGCAGCAGCGTTGCGCGGGTTAGCGAATGGGTCGCGGCCCTCGGCATCGGCCTCTTCATTCAGGCGAACAAAGCTGCCCTTGGGCATATAGACCTCGCCGCGTACCTCAATGGTGCGCTCGCGGTCGGCACCCATGTGGACGAGCGCCGGCTCGGACAGGTGCATGGGCACATCCTTGATGGTACGAACGTTGAGCGACACGTCCTCGCCCGTGGTGCCGTCGCCGCGCGTGGCCGCGCGTACGAAGGTGCCGTTTTGGTAGGTAAGCGCCACGCCCAGACCGTCGATCTTAAGCTCGCAGGTATAGGTGACGCTGCCGGCACCGAGCGCATCCTCAGCGCGCTGGAGCCACGCGTCGAGTTCGTCCAGATCCATGGCATCGTCCATGGAATACATGCGTGCCATGTGCGTGACCGGCGTAAACTGCTCGCTCACGTAGCCGCCCACACGCTGGGTATAGCTGTCGGGCGTCACCAGGTCGGGATAGGCCGCCTCGATCTCCTGCAGCTCAACGAGCATTTTGTCAAAGGCAGCGTCCGTGATCTCGGGCGCATCGAGCATGTAGTAGCGATAGGCGTGATAGTCGAGCTCGTGGCGCAGCTCGGCCGCGCGCGCTGCCGCCTGAGCACGGGCATCGACCGGTGCAGCGGTATCCGTGCTCGCTAGCGTTTCGGTATCGATGTCCACACCGTCACCAAACAGGCTCGATTGCTCCATAGCGGCACTCCTTCGCTCGATTTCAAACGGATACAAGAGTACCACCGGTCGCAACGGGGTCGAATAGCGGTCTCAAACCGCACCGAATCGGCAGCCGCCAGACTGGGATGGACAGTTAGTTCAGATACGTATAAATCCTAGAGCTAAATCAGGCACGAACACCCCTGTTTCGACGAATTTGGGCTCCTCGAGACCATGTAAACGTCCCGCTCGCCCTCCCAAGCACCCATTCAAACCCCATCCCAATCAAAAACTGCTCAAAACGCATCCCAAGCTGCCCCAGATTTATACGTATCTGAACTAACTGTCCAGACCATTCCGAACCAGGCCTCTTGTCAGCCCCAAGTGATCCGTTTTCCTCCGTCCCCAACGGATCAATAAGAAAAGAGGGGCTGTCCCGCGTTGGTGGGACAGCCCCTCTGGCATCGGTATGAGCGAAACGGCTCGCTAGTAGCCCTGGCCGTAGCCCTGACCCTGGCCCTGCTGGCCTAACAGCTCCTCCAGGTACTGGCGCAGCTGCTCGTCGGTAATACCGCCGTTGCCGGTGTCGGTCGAACTGTCGTCCTGCTGCTGGTTCTGCAGTTCCTCATCGGAGCCCAGCTCAACCGTGACCTTCTTCTCTTCCTTGCCGCGCATAAGCGTGATCTCGACCTTCTCGCCCACCTCGTGGCTGCGCAGGGCGATGATCAGGCCATC
>CABUZF010000276.1 GCA_902495985.1 uncultured Collinsella sp. | reverse complement strand
GTTTTTGCGCGCGCTGACGGGCGGCATTCCCACCGTGCATTATGGCTACCTGACCAGTGGCGTCGAGGCGACCAATATGTTGCTCAACACGCTCGATGGCGTGGAGGGGGAGAGTGGTCTAAAGACGCTCAAGCTCGGCCATCAGCTTATGAATGTCTAGGCTTTGGGCACGTCTGCCTGCCTCTGAGCCGCCTCTTTTTGCTTTAAAACTACCTTTCGCCGCCTTTTTCCTACCGTTCACCCTACTATGAAAACGATTACAGACATATGAAACTGAAAACGATTACAGTGTAAGTGTCAAAGATGGCCGGGTGCAGATGCTCCCGTTGGAGGAAAGGGAAGTCATGGACTACCGCAAATCAGCCCAAGAGGTGCTCAACAACATCGGTGGCGCCGGCAACGTTGTTTCGGCCGCACACTGCGCCACGCGTCTGCGCCTTGTGATTGCCGACAACGCGAAGGTCGACAAGGAGGCCCTCGAGAATATCGACGGCGCCAAGGGCGTCTTTGAGGCCCAGGGCCAGCTCCAGATTATTTTTGGCACCGGCACCGTCAACAAGGTCTACGAAGAGTTCATTGCGCTCAGCGGCGTCGAGGCTGCCACCAAGGCCGAGGTCAAGGAGGACGCGGCACAGCAGCAGAACATCTTTATGCGTGCCATTAAGGTGCTCGGCGACGTCTTTGTCCCCATCATCCCCGCCATCGTGGCTTCGGGCTTGCTGCTGGGCATTATGAGCGCCCTCAACTTTATGGCCTCCAACGGCTTTATCGCGCTCGACACCAATAACTTTATCTACAAGATCGCCGACCTGGTCTCGGGCACGTCCTTCGGCATTCTGCAGATCCTGATCGGCTACTCCGCCGCAAAGGCCTTTGGCGCCAACCCGTATCTGGGTGCCGTCGTCGGCGGTGCGTTCATCAACTCCTCGCTGCAGAGCGCCTACACGGTTGCCTCCGAGGGCGTGCAGACCATGGTCACCGTCATTCCCGGCGTGTACAGCTTTGAGTGGGTCGGCTATCAGGGCCATGTGATCCCCATCGTTATCGCCTGTGCCATTCTGGCCTTCCTCGAGAAGCGCCTGCACAAGATCGTTCCCGAGATGTTCGACCTCTTTGTGACCCCGCTCGTCTCGGTGTTCGTGACCGTACTCGTGACGCTCGTTGCCGTCGGCCCCATCTTCGTGTGGGCCGAGAACGCCATCCTCGGTCTGATCCAGGCCCTGCTGACCCTGCCCTTCGGCATCGGTTCCTTTATCGTCGGCCTGTTCTATGCCCCCACGGTCGTTACCGGTATCCACCAGATGTACACCGCCATCGACCTGGGCCAGCTCGCCCAGTACGGCGTGACCTACTGGCTGCCCATCGCCAGCGCTGCTAACATCGCTCAGGGTGGCGCCGCGCTCGCCGTTGCCTTTAAGACCCGCGATGCCAAGATCAAGGGCCTGGCACTTCCTTCGGCTCTCTCCGCCTTCATGGGCATTACCGAGCCTGCCATCTTCGGCGTGAACCTTCGCTTCTTTAAGCCCTTCATCGCCGGCTGCATAGGCGGCGGTTGCGGTGCCCTGGTCTGCGCGCTTACTTCGCTGGCCGCCTCCGGTACGGGCGTTACCGGCATCTTCGGTATCCTGCTGTGCCTGGCCCAGCCCGTGCAGTACGCGATCATGTTTGCGGTCGCCGCGGTCGTGTCCTTTGCCGTCTCGTTTGTCCTGTACAAGGACGAGCCCAAGGCAGCCGAGCAGGCCTAAGAGCTTTTGATTGAGGGGATGCCCGTGGGTTGTATGCTCGCGGGCGTTTCCCGTATCTGGTGCCGATCTCTGGCGCCTTGTTACTTTCGATCCGTTAGGACTTTGATATGTCTAATGCACTTGGTCGCGACCTTGCAAAGCTGGTCGCCGCTGTTGACGCCGCCGCTTCTGAGTGCGGTCATGGCGCATATGGCCAGCGCTTCCATATTATGCCGCCGGCGGGCTGGCTCAACGACCCCAATGGTCTTTGCCAAGCGGGCGGCGTGTTCCATGCCTATTTTCAGTATGCGCCGTTTGATGTCGAGGGTGGCGTCAAGATGTGGGGCCATGCGACGAGTCGCGACCTTATGACGTGGGACTACGTTGGCGCCCCGCTGCTGCCCGACGAGCCGTTCGATTGCCATGGCGTGTATTCGGGCTCCGCGCTTGCCGAGGACGGTCGCATTCGCGTGCTGTACACAGGCAACGTTAAACTTTCCGATGCAGACGGCACGTACGACTACGTCAATACCGGCCGCCGCGCTGATATCGTCTATGTGGAGAGCGTTGATGGCCTTGTCGGTCGGGAGTTCAGCCAAAAGCGCGTGGTGCTGGCGTCCGAGGATTAACCCGAGGATTTGACCTGCCACGTGCGTGACCCTAAGGTGTGGCGTGACGCGGACGGGCGTTATCACATGGTGC
>CABUZF010000275.1 GCA_902495985.1 uncultured Collinsella sp. | reverse complement strand
CGTCAGCACCTTGATAAAGCTGATGCGACCCTGCTGCGGATCGGCCAGCGTCTTAAACACAAACGCCACCGGACGGTCATCGTCACTCGAGATCTTAAGCGAATCGCCGTCGATGAGCGGCATCTCGCCGTAGTCTGTCGGCGCCGGGAAGTACGTGGCGATGTCGTCCATCAGCGAGTTGACGCCCTGCTCCTTAATGCAATCGCCCGCAAAAACCGGCACAAAGATGCGCTCGGCGATCGCCTTCGACAGCAGGCCTTCAAGCTCCTCCTGCGTCAGCGTCTCCTCGCCTTCCAAGTATTTCATCATCAGCTCGTCGTCAGCCTCGGCCACCAGCTCGCACAGATGGTCATGGGCCTCCTCGGCCTGGGCACGATACTCCTCAGGAATCTCCGACTCAACGGCTTCGGTGCCGTTGCAATGACGCGCCTTCATGCGCACCAGGTCGATGATGCCGTCAAAGTCCTCGCCCTCGCCCCAGGGAAGGGTCACGGCGCCCAGGCGCGTACCAAAGCGCTCCTGCAGCAGGTCCATCGTGGTCGCAAAGCTGGCCTCGGAGCGCGACAGGCGGTTTACGAACACCGCACGCGCCAAGCGCAGGTCCTCGGCGGCATACCAGAGCTTAACCGTCGTAGGCTGCGGGCCGGCCTCGACGTCGACCACAAACAGAGCCGTCTCGCAGACGCTCATCGCGGCAAAGGCGTCGCCGATAAAATCGGGGTAGCACGGGGCATCGAGCACATTGATGCGCGCGCCCTTCCAGTCGATCGGTGCAATGGTCGTCGAGATGGAAAATGCACGCTTGACCTCTTCGGGGTCATAGTCGAGCGTGGGCTTGGTGCCGTCGTGGCCGCCCAGGCGGGCGGTCTTGCCGGAAAGGTGGAGCATGGCCTCGGCGAGTGAGGTCTTGCCCACCCCGCCTTGGCCTACGAGCACCACGTTCCTTACGTTACCGGTCTTGGGAGCACCCATGATGACCTCCTTGCAGGGCCGCGCGCATTGCGCGACGCCAACGGGGAGAGTTCGCGGTCGGTGCCATCCCGGGAGCAGCATGGTCGGCAGCCGAGCCGACTCACCCTCCAAATGTCCTATGCCACCACCCTACCCTCACGGGCGGCTGTCCATGCATACCTTTCGGCGCACGTATGGATACAGGCGGCGAGAGGAAGAGACAAGCTTGTGGGGCGATTATTAAACCCCATCGATACAAATAAAAGCCGCCGCAGACCATAAGACCTGCGGCGGCTTTTTCTCAATACATAGCTGAGTCTAGCCCTCGATACGGCTCAAGAACTCACGGGTACGTTGCTCGCGCGGATGATCGATGACCTGCTCGGCCGGACCCTCCTCGACAATGCGACCGCCGTCCATAAAGACCACGCGATCGGCAACATCGCGCGCAAACTGCATCGCATGGGTCACGATCACCATCGTCATATTCTGCGCGGCAAGGTCTTTAATGACACGCAGCACCTCGGCCGTTAGCTCGGGATCGAGCGCCGAGGTCGGCTCGTCAAAGAACAGGATCTCCGGGTCGAGCGCCAAGGCGCGGGCGATACTCACACGCTGTTGCTGACCGCCCGAAAGCTCACATGGCACCTTGTTCTCGTTGCCCGTAAGCCCCATCTGCGCGATCAGCTCACGCGCGCGTGCTTCGGCCTGCTCGCGCGGGCGCTTGAGCACGCGAATCGGAGCATCGGTGATGTTTTTCATCACCGTATAGTGCGGAAACAGATTGTAGTTCTGAAACACCAGGCCAAATCGCGAGCGCGCCTGCTTGGGCACGTCGCCTTTCGCATATACCGCACCCGAACCCGCATCCGTCGCGACGGCAAGGTCGCCAAACGAAAGCGAGCCACCGTCGAGCGTCTCGAGCAGCGTGGCACAGCGTAGCAGCGTGGACTTACCGCCGCCCGAAGGCCCGATAATCGCCACGACCTCGCCGCGCTTTACCTCGAGCGAGATATCCTTGAGCACCTCATTGCCGCCAAACGCCTTGCGTGCGTTCGCTATATCCATTACCGAATTAATCATGGTAGTAATCCAATTTTTTCTCGGCAGCGCCCAGCAGCATCTCAACCACAAAGTTAAAGACCCAGTAGATCAGCGCCGCAATCGCAAACGGCACCATGCTCACTTGCGAGGCGACCAGCGCCTTGGCCGTCGAGAACATTTCCCCCACGCCGATGGCAAACGCCAGCGACGTGTCTTTGACCAGCGTGATGATCTCGTTGCCCATCGCCGGCAAAATGCGTTTGGCAACCTGCGGCATCACGATGTACAAAAACGTTTGCAGACGAGAGTAACCCAGCACCTCGGCGGCCTCGTATTGGCCGCGCGGAATGGACTGCAGGCCCGAGCGATAGATCTCGGCAAAGTAGCCGGCGTAGTTGATGATGAACGCCACAACGCACGCCGTCCACTTGG
>CABUZF010000274.1 GCA_902495985.1 uncultured Collinsella sp. | reverse complement strand
TGCAACGGCACGCAGGAGGGCGTGGGTCATTTGGGCCTGGCCCTGCTCGATCCGGGTGACACCATTCTAGTTCCCGATCCGTGCTACCCGGTCTTTGAGGCGGGTGCCAAGATCGCCGATGCCAAGCTCGAATACTATCCGCTGGTTGCCGAGCACAATTACCTGCCCTATGTGGCGGGCATCGATCCCGAGGTGGCCGATCGCGCCAAGTACATGATCGTTTCGTTGCCCGCGAACCCGGTCGGCTCGGTGGGTACGCCCGAGGTCTACGAGGAGATTATCGCCTTCGCGCGTGAGCACGATCTACTGATTGTTCACGACAACGCGTACTCCGACATCGTGTTCGACGGCGAGCCGGGCGGAAGCTTCTTGCAGTATCCCGGTGCGCTCGAGGTGGGCGTTGAGTTCTTCTCGCTCTCCAAGTCGTTTAACGTCACCGGTGCGCGTATCGGCTTTTTGGTCGGCCGCGAGGACGTGGTCTCGGCCTTTGCCAAGCTGCGCAGCCAGATCGACTTCGGTATGTTCTTCCCGATCCAGAAGGCCGCCATCGCCTGCCTGAACGGTCCGCGCGATGAGGTCGAGGCGCAGCGTCTGAAGTACCAGGAACGTCGCGATGCCCTGTGCGACGGTCTTGAGGGCCTGGGCTGGGAGCGTCCCAACGCGCATGGCTCCATGTTTGTGTGGGCCAAGCTTCCCGGTGGTCGCACCGATTCCATGGCGTTTTGCGAGGAGCTCATGGAGAAGGCCGGCGTTGTGGTGACGCCGGGCGCGAGCTTTGGCCCTTCGGGCGAGGGGCACGTGCGTATGGCACTGGTCCTGCCGCCCGATCAGATCGCTTTGGCTGTCGAGGCCATTCGCGAGGCGGGCCTGTATTAGAAAGTTGTTTCGGCTCGTCAATAGCTCGAAACCGATTTCGTGCAGTTATTTTACGAATCCTGCAAATAATTTCGGTAAACGGTCGATATTTGGCTGCGAATAGGAGCATAATCAAAGTCCCGATTGGATGTATTGGGATTACGGCAAGCCGCTCGGGTCGTTCCCGGGCGGCTTGTTTGTGGAGAGAGATGGGAGTTTCTAATGGTTAACGAGAAGAAGGTCGCTATTGTCGGCTGCGGTTTCGTCGGTTCGTCTTCGGCGTTCGCTCTGATGCAGAGCGGTCTGTTCTCCGAGATGGTCCTCATCGACGTGGACAAGAACCGCGCCGAGGGTGAGGCCCTGGATATCGCGCACGGCATGACGTTTGCCGAGCCGATGAAGATCTACGCCGGCGATTATTCCGATGTCGCCGACGCCGCCATGATCGTCGTCACTGCTGGCGCTGCCCAGAAGCCCGGTGAGACCCGCCTGGATCTGGTCAACAAGAACGTCAGCATCTTTAAGTCCATTATCCCCGAGATTAAGAAGTCTGGCTTCGACGGCATTCTGCTCATCGTCTCCAACCCGGTCGATGTTCTGACCTACGCCGCCATCAAGATGTCCGGCCTGCCCGAGGGCCATGTCATCGGTTCCGGCACCGTGCTCGACACCGGCCGTCTGCAGCAGATGCTCGGCGCTCACGTCGAGGTTGACCCGCGTGACGTTCAGGCCTATGTCATGGGCGAGCATGGTGACTCCGAGTTCGTCGCTTGGTCCAGCGCACAGGTTGCCGGCGTGCCGCTGAACACCTTCTGCGAGCTTCACGGCCACCTGGAGCATGAGGCCGCCGAGAAGCGCATCGCCGAGGACGTCAAGAACTCCGCCTACACCATCATCGAGAAGAAGCACGCCACCTACTACGGTGTCGCTATGGCCGTCAAGCGCATCTGCACTGCCGTCATGCGCGATGAGCAGACCGTTCTGCCTGTCTCCTCACTCATGGTGGGCGAGTACGGCCTGTCCGATCTGGCCATCTCCATGCCGACCGTCGTTGGCCGCGACGGCGTTGTCTGCCGCGTCCCCGTGCCGCTGAACGATGACGAGCAGCATGAGCTCACCGTCTCTGCAAAGGCCCTTAAGGACATCATCGACAGCGTCGACTTCTCCTACTAAATCAAGCTCGCTAGAGCGAAAAGCTACAATGAAGGCGTCCGGGTCCACACGGCCGGGGGTGCGGACAGAAAGTTGGACCGCGGGGCGGTCCGGACTGGAGGTTCGCATGTACAGCAGGGAGAAGGTCGAGCTCTTCCTCCTGGCGACGGAGGACGGCATGGGGCCCACCGCCGCCGCGAAGTTCGCGGGGGTCTCGGTGGGCGCGGCCAAGAAGTGGGCGACGGGGCACCTCCCGCACAGCTACACCGGGGCGCGCTGTAGAATCGGGGCGAGGAAACCGCCACGGAAGGAGGCCAGCTTGGGCCCCGACAAGTCGATCTACGCCCCGCCCGCGACCGGCCCGCTCGCCGGGCTCAACGAGGACCAGATAGAGAACCTGCTGCTCAGGGCGGTGTTGGCCGA
>CABUZF010000273.1 GCA_902495985.1 uncultured Collinsella sp. | reverse complement strand
TGGCCTGTTTACGCTCCGCACGGGAAAGGCCCCGCTCGCGATACTTTTGCGAATGAGCGGTGTACATGTTGATAAACAGGATGACCAGGAAGCTGAACGCAATTACGACCACGACCCAAAAGAGGGCCACGGACGTGTTGCCGCCCATCCACTCAAAGTAGATGGCGATGGGAATGGTCTGCGTAATACCAGCGTAGTTGCCCGCAAAGAACAGGGTGCAGCCAAACTCGCCCATGGCGCGGGCAAAGGCGAGCACCGTGCCGGCGGCAATCGAGGGCCAGCCGAGCGGCATCATAAGCTTGGTAAAGATGCGACGCTCGGACCAGCCCAGCGTGCGCGCCGCATCGAGCATCTGCGTGTCGAGGCTCTCGAAGGCTCCGAGCGCCGTACGATAGACGAGCGGGAACGACACGACGACGGCAGAGATCACCGCCGCGGGCCAGGTAAAGACGATCGAGATGCCGTGCGCGATGAGCCACTGGCCCACCCCGGTCGAGCGGCCAAACAGCATGAGGAGCAGAAAGCCGCAGACCGTGGGCGGCAGCACCATAGGAACCGTAAAGACCGAATCGAGCAGGCCCTTGATGCGACTCGAGGTACCCATAGTCTTCCACGCGGCGAACAGGCCCAGCGCAAAGGAGATCAGCAGGGCAAGGCCGCTCGTTTTTATGGACACCCAAAACGGGCGATAGTCGATGTCGCCCAAAAAGGAGGCCAGAGAGGTCAAGGGCCCCCGCTCATCCCGCAACACGACAGACGATGCCTCTACCATTTGAGCGCTATCAAGCCAACGCGCGCCGCCCTTGGCATCACCCGAGGCTGATGCAATCACCACATAGCGGCCCCCATCCGCACCGCGCTCGTCAAAGCCATAGGTATACCCGCCGGCATCAAACGTTGTTTCCGCCGTGACATACCAAGGAAGATCCACGTCCCCCAGCTGCGCACCTCCCATGCAGTTTGCGCTGTCGAGCTCACAGACGAGGGCCTTGAGACCCGATACGCACTCGTTGTCCTGCGGATCCAATCCATACTTCTCGACCGCCTTGGGCGATATCCACGCCACAACGCGATCGGCAGCAGGCGCCACTACAAGGTCCACGTCCTCGTCAACGGGAAACCGGTAGCCCTCAGGCTGGCCCTCCATGGCACGAGCGGTCCCCTTGGCCAACCGCTCAAAACCTTCGATCCCATAGGAAAGCCCATGAGCGGTCGCAGCAACCTGGGCCCCGTGCTCAGCGTCCCCGGCAAACGCAAATCCCGGCACCCAGCAAAGCGCGAAGGTCAAAGCACAGGCGACAAGCATGCGGAATCTATTAAGCACGAAAAGCTCCAAGCGAATACAAGGACGAAGTGAAAAACAAAACGATGGAATTATCGCGCCAAGCCGCACTACGCGGAAAGCTCAAAGCCGTACTTAGCCCAAATCTTCTGAGCCTTCCTGTTGGACAGACAGAAGTCGATGAACGCCTTGGCCTCGTCGGCGTGCTCGGAGCTCTCGGCAACGGCACCCGGGTACACGATGGGCTTGTGCGAGTCCTCGGGGCACACAAAGGCCTCCTCGATGCCGTCGTAGCGGAAGATATCGGAGCTGTAGACAAAACCGGCTACGCAGTCGCCCGTAGAGACGTAAGACGCAGCGGTGCCGACCTTATCGGCCAGAGCGACCTTGTCGGCGATCTCGGGGGCATACTCGCCGTCGTCGCCCTCGGTACCGGTATAGAGCCCCACGGAAGTCAGCGCCTGGTTGGCGTACTTGCCGGCGGGGACGGTCTTGGCGTCGCCAATGGCAATCTTGCCTTCCAGGTTCGCAACGTCGGCAATGGCCTCGATCTTGGTGTCGGAGCCCTCGGCGCGAATAATCACGAGGTCGTTGACGAACATGTCCTCGCGCGTATCGGCGTCGACGAGCTCGGCGGCTTCGGCGTCGTCCATGGTGCCCTTGGAGGCTGTGATGAGCACGTCGGCGGCGGCACCGGCGCGCATCTGCTCGACAAGGTCGCCAGACGCCTTAAACTGCGTGTCTGCAAACGTGGTGCCGGTCTGCTCTGTGTAGAGCTCCTGAACCTCGGGCAGAGCCTTCTCGAGCGAGTTGGCGGCAAAGACCTGCAGCTCGACAGCTTTCTTGGAAGATGCCTTAGCAGAACCGGCATCGGATCCGGCCGGCTCGGACGTCTTGCTGCCCGAGCAGCCGGCAAGACCAAGGCCGGCAGCGGCGACAGCAGAAAGCGAGACGAATCCGCGGCGAGAAACCATATCGAACATATTCAACCCTTTCGGACCTTGTGCCCGGGTACCCCACCGCGGGCTATAATCTGCAATCAGATTATACTTTCGCGCGAATAATGATAGTGAGAAATTATTCTCGTCAGAGAATATAGTTTCGAATTACCGTGCACCTCGGCGTCGCTTCGGCGGAAAACAAAGGCGGAGC
>CABUZF010000272.1 GCA_902495985.1 uncultured Collinsella sp. | reverse complement strand
TGCCCGGCGGCCCGCTTGCCAATTTGCAGGCGCTGCCGATGATGTGGCTCGTCAACATTCCGCGTAACTTTATCATGGCTCTTCCTTGGAACCTGCTGGTGGCCGGTCCGGTTGCTCGTTTTGTCTTCCGCTGCGCCTTCCCCATGGGCACGGTCTTTGCCGAGCCGCACATGGAGCTCGTGCACATGCCGGGTGCTCCCGCTGCCGAGGAGGTTGCCAGCATTTCCGAGGGTATGGACGCCGAGCCTGCCTGCTAGGCAGCGCTCAAAACCAGATTCCCAAACAGACCGGAGCGATTTCTTTTTTGTAGACGTTGTCGCGCGGCCCCATGCGGAAAAGGTCCCAACGGTTAACATATACTCCATATGGGTAAAGAGACCAAAGCGCTGCCGCGGGGCGGCGCTTTGCGTTTGAAAAAAACTAGCTCGTCTAAGAGGAACTAGCATGTTAGACCGTTTTACCGATCGCGCGCGCAAGGTCATGTCCATGGCCAAGCAAGAGGCGCTCGATCTACACTCAAATAAGGTGGGCACCGAGCACCTGCTGCTCGCGCTCGCCAAGGAGGACGAGGGTATCGCTGCCGAGGCGCTGCGTTCGCTTGATATCTCCTACGATGACATCATGGACACCCTCAAGGAGGTCCAGACCACGGTTCCCGAGCCCAGCGAGGAGACCGAGGCTGCCAAGCTTGCCTTTACGCCGCTCGTCATTAGCGTGATGGAGCGCTCCTTCCGCGTGGCGCGTGAGAACAACCAGACGTATGTGTCGACCGAGCATCTGCTCATCGGCATCGTCGAAGAAGGCAACGGCATGGCCATGGATATCCTCATGCGCCTAGGTGTGTCATCTGCTTCTATCAAAAAGGCCATCGAAAAGCTTACTGCCAAGGATCAGGACAAGAAGCGTCCGCTCGCCGGAGCCGGCGCCGGGCGTCCCGGTGCGGGCCTGCCGTTCTTTAGCGGCTCGGACGCCTCTCAGCAAAAGGGGAGTGGCACCGATACGCTCAAGCAGTTCGCCACCAACCTCACTCAAAAGGCGCGCGACGGCGAGCTCGATCCCGTGATTGGCCGCGAAAAGGAAGTCCAGCGCATGATGGAGATTCTTTCGCGCCGCACCAAGAACAACCCGCTTATCCTGGGCGATCCCGGCGTGGGCAAGACGGCCATCGTCGAGGGCCTGGCGCAGCAGATCGCTGCCGGCAACGTGCCCGAGAACCTTATGAACCAGAATATCTGGACGCTCGACCTGCCGGGCCTCGTTGCGGGCGCCAAGTATCGCGGTGAGTTTGAGGAGCGCCTCAAGAACGTGATCCAGGAGGCGACCGAAGCCGACGACGTCATCTTGTTTATCGACGAGATGCACACCATCATCGGTGCCGGTTCTGCCGAGGGTTCTATCGATGCGAGCTCTATGCTCAAGCCCGTGCTCGCGCGCGGTGCTTTCCAGATCATCGGTGCCACCACGGCCGAGGAGTTCCGCAAGTACCTCACCAAGGACCCGGCCTTCGAGCGTCGCTTCCAGACCATTGATGTCGAGGAGCCGAGCGTCGAGGACACGGTCAAGATCCTGACCGCGCTCAAGCCGCGCTACGAGGAGCACCACCATGTGCGCTATACGCAGGGTGCTATCGAGGCCGCCGCGCAGTAGGCCACCGAGAGCGATGACATGAACAAGGCCGCCGAGATCACCGAGCAGCAGAAGGCCGCTGAGATTGAACTCGCCGAAGCCAAGGCCGCCTGGACCGCCGAGCTCGACGCCAGCCCGCTCACCATCGACGTGAGTCAGATTGCCGACATCGTGTCCGTGACCTCTGGCGTGCCGGTTTCCTCGCTCACCGAGAGCGAGAGCCGTCGCCTGCTGCAGACCGAAAGCGTGCTCAAGACCCGCATTATCGGCCAGGACGAGGCCGTCGAGGCCGTCGCCAAGGCCGTGCGCCGCAGCCGCTCGCCGCTCAAGGACCCGCGTCGTCCCGGCGGCAGCTTTATCTTCCTGGGTCCCACCGGCACGGGCAAGACCGAGCTCGCCAAGACGCTCGCCGAGTATCTCTTTGGCAGCAAGGATGCGCTCATCAGCTTTGACATGTCGGAGTTCGGCAGCGAGTTCGAGGTCTCCAAGCTCATCGGTAGCCCTCCGGGTTACGTGGGCCACGACGAGGGCGGCCAGCTCACCAAGGCTGTGCGTCGCCACCCGTACTCGGTTGTGCTGTTCGACGAGATCGAGAAGGCGCACCCCGACATCTTCAATATCCTGCTGCAGGTGCTGGAGGAGGGCCGCCTGACCGATAGTCAGGGCAAGACGGTCGATTTCCGCAACACCGTGATCATCATGACGTCCAACGTGGGCGCCCGCGAGATTGCGCAGGATGCGAGCGTTGGCTTTGGCACCACCGGCGAGCAGGGCCTTACCTCGAGCGAGATTAAGGGCCGTGCGATGGGCGAGCTCAAGCGCCTGTTCCG
>CABUZF010000271.1 GCA_902495985.1 uncultured Collinsella sp. | reverse complement strand
GGTCGACGCGCACCTCATGGTGTCGAACCCCGACGAGACGGTCGATTGGTACGCCGACGCCGGTGCCGACATGATCACCGTGCACTACGAGGCCTCCACGCACCTGCACCGCACGCTCACGCACCTGCAGCAGCGCGGCATCAAGGCCGGCGTGGTGCTCAACCCCGCCACCCCCGTGTGCGTACTCGAGAGCATCATCGACGTCGTCGATATGGTGCTGCTGATGAGCGTGAACCCCGGCTTTGGCGGCCAGAGCTTTATCCCCGGTACCATTGCCAAGCTCCACGAGCTCAAGGCCATGTGCGAGCGCCACGGCGTGTCGCCCATGATCGAGGTCGATGGCGGTATCTCTTCCAAGAACATCACCGAGGTCGTCAAGGCTGGCGCCAACGTGCTCGTCGCCGGTTCCGCCGTATTTAAGTCCGAAGATCCCGCCGCCGAGGTTGCGCTGCTGCAGAAGCTGGGCAACGAGGCTGCACAGGAGGCATAAACCCTTATGACCGCAGGTCAAAACCGCATACCCGTGAATCTTGACTACGCCGCCTCGACGCCCATGCGCGCCGAGGCGCGCCTTGCACAGCGTGAGTACGACGACAGCGAGCTTGCCGGCGTCAACCCCAACTCGCTGCACTCGCTTGGCCGCAAGGCCGCCGCACGCCTGGAAGTCGCCCGTCGCGATATCGCCCGCAGCTTTGGCGCACGCGTTCGCCCGTCCGAGATCATCCTTACCAACGGCGGCACCGAGGCCAACCAGCTGGCGCTGCTCGGTCTTGCCGAGGGCGCCCGTCAGCGCGATCGTAAGCGCGATCGCGTAATCGTTTCGGCCATCGAGCACGATTCGATTCTGGACAACCTGCCGCTGCTGCGTGCCGCCGGATTTACCGTCGACCTGGTGCAGCCCTGCCGCATGGGCTACATTGAGCCTGCCGCGCTTGTCGAGCTGCTAGGCGACGACGTGGCACTTGTAAGCATCATGGTTGCCAACAACGAGACCGGCGTGGTGCAGCCCATCCGCGAGCTTGCCGCGGCCGCGCATACCGTTGGCGCCCTGTTCCACACCGATGCCATCCAGGGGTATCTGCATATTCCGCTCGATGTCACCGAGCTGGGAGTTGACGCCATGACCGTTGCCGCGCACAAGATCGGTGGCCCCGTGGCATCCGGCGCGCTCTACCTTAAGAACCGCACGCCGCTGCGCCCGCGCATCTTTGGCGGCGGACAGGAGGCCGGTCGTCGTGCCGGCACGCAGGACCTGCGCACGCAGCTGGCCTTTGCCGCTGCCGCCCGCACGCTGGTGCCCCATGTGGCCCAGGAGCGTGCGACGCTGCAAACCCTTTCCGACAAGCTCTACGCCACGCTTACGGCCCACCCGCGCATTCACGCCACGATGGGCGACTACGCGCAGGCCGATCGTCTGCCGGGTATGGTTTCGATCTACGTCGACGGCATGGACTCCGAGGAGCTCATCGTCAAGCTCGACGCCGCCGGCTTTGAGGTATCGGCAGGCTCGGCGTGCTCGAGCGGCAGCATGGACCCGAGCCATGTTTTAAGCGCGATGGGCATCGGTCGCGAGCAGGCATTGGGCGCACTGCGCATTTCCTTTGATGACCGCGTGAATCCGGGCGATCTGGACGAGTTTGCCCAGACGCTGCTCTCGATCGTGGGTGCCGCATGATCGTCGCTGAGCTTGAACGTGCGCTGCTGGCGCGCTACCCCAAGGCGGACGCCGAGGGCTGGGATCATGTTGGGCTATCTGTGGGAGACCCCGCTGCTGAGATCACCGGCGTTGCCTGCGCGCTCGATGCGACCGAAGCTAATGTTCTCCGCGCCCAAGAAGCCGGTGCAAACGTGCTGCTGACGCACCATCCTGTCTATATCAAGGCGCCCGAGGCATTTTGTCCGGCGGATGCTGCACGCCCCCAATGCAGTGCGGCGCTCTACGAGGCAGCGCGTTGCGGCGTGAGCATTATCTCGCTCCACACCAACCTGGACCGCTCGCACGAAGCCCGCATCTGCCTGAGTGAGCTGCTGGGTGCCGCACCCGTCAGCTCACTGGAGCACGTGGACGACCCCGAGACCACCGGCCTGGGCGCGCTTGCAACGCTCAACGACCCATGCACGCTGCGCGATCTTGCCACCCGTGCTGCCACGGCCTTCGGCAGCGACCCGCGTGCGTGGGGCGAAGCCGAGCACGCATGCCGTACCGTCGCTATTTTAGGCGGCTCCCTGGGCGACTTTGGAGAGCTCGCCATCGCCGCGGGCGCAGATGTCATCGTAACCGGCGAGGCGGGCTACCACGTGGCGCAAGACCTTGCCTTGCGCGGGCTGCCGGTGATCTTGCTCGGCCACGACCGCTCTGAGGAGCCGTTCGTTGATATATTGATGAACTCTGCAGTTGACGCCGGGGTCAACCCCCGTCATGCGATTAAAATACTGAACCCTTGCCAATGGTGGACTGTGACAAAAGGAGAGAACTTATGAGC
>CABUZF010000270.1 GCA_902495985.1 uncultured Collinsella sp. | reverse complement strand
TCGTCGGCGGCATGCGCGCAAGCGTGTACAACGCCGTCACCATGGAGGACGTGCAAGCGCTGGCCACGTACATGAAGGACTTCGAAGCGCAGCATAGTTTGAGTCCGCGATCTAACTAGCCCGCAACACGCGGGCCGACCAGCCACTTCAAACCACCTGTTTTAGACAAACCTGCTAAGGAGTTTTTCATGCGTAAGATTAAGACCATCGACGACATTACCAAGGACGGCAAGGTCGAGTTTGGCGAGGGCTACGAGTTTGTGGGCACCGCCGAGGAGGCCGATGCCGTCCTGATGCGCTCCACCGACCTGCACGGCTACGAGCTGCCCGAGGGCATCCGCGCCATCGCCCGCTGCGGCGCCGGCGTCAACAACATCCCCGTCGAGGAGTACGCCAAGAAGGGCGTCGTCGTCTTTAACTCCCCCGGTGCCAACAGCAACGCCGTCAAGGAGCTCGTCCTGGGCATGCTGGTGCTTTCGAGCCGCGGCGTGGTGCAGTCGATGAACTGGGTGCGCGACAACGCCGACGACCCCGAGATCCAGGTCGACGCCGAGAAGGCCAAGAAGGACTTTGTGGGCCGCGAGCTCAAGGGCAAGCGCATCGGCGTCATCGGCCTGGGCAACGTGGGCTCCAAGGTCGCCAACGCCTGCGTCGACCTGGGCATGGACGTTTACGGCTACGACCCGTTCATTTCCGTCGAGCACGCGTGGGTGCTGAGCCGCGAGGTGCAGCGTGTGGGCACGCTCGAGGATCTCTGCCGCGGCTGCGACTACCTCACCGTACACGTGCCCAGCAAGGCCGACACCATCGGCATGATCAGCACCGAGCAGATTAACCTGCTGGCACCCGACGCCGTGCTCATCAACTACGCGCGCGAGACCATCATCGACGAAGACGCCGTCGACGCCGCCCTGCGCGAGGGTAAGCTCAGCTGGTTTAGCTGCGACTTTGCCACGCCCAAGACCGTCAAGATGCCCAATACGTTTATCACCACGCACTCGGGCGCCGGCACCGGCGAAGCCGAGGCCAACTGCGCCGACATGGCCATCAGCGAGCTCAAGGATTACCTGGAGAACGGTAACATCGCGCGCAGCGTCAACTACCCCGCCTGCAGCATGGGCAAGGCGCGCGCCGCGAGCCGCATTGCCTGCCTGCATGCCAACGTGCCCAACATGATCGGCCAGATCACGGCCATCCTGGCCAAGGACAACGCCAACGTGCAGCGCATGACCAACGAGTCCGCCGGCGAGAACGCCTACACCATGTTCGACACCGATGAGCACCTGAACAGCAGCACGATCGAGGCGCTTAAGCAGATTCCGTCGATGTATCGCGTGCGCGTAATCAAATAGCGCCGGCTGATCTGACGGGCAGTTCCCCATGTGGCCTGCCCGTCACTGACATTGAATGCCCGCGGGGCGCCTTTCGCACGAGAGGCGCCCCGTTTTTGTGAGCGCTCCATTAAATGCACCGAGCCGCTTCTTGGCATACAATCTGTATGTTGACCTAACTATCTGTGAGGTGCCTATGGTTGATACAGATTTTGCTTGGCGGCTTACGCAAGGACTCGTGCGGATCGACAGCTCAGACCCGGGTGCGTATGAGGACGAGATTGAGCGCTATATCAAAGCGTTGGTTGAGGAACGGTTGGCGCAGCTGAGCCATCCGGTACTCCATGCCGTGCAGGTTGAGGAACTCGAGGTGCTGCCCGGGCGCCGCAACCTTATGGTCACCGTGCCGGGACTGAGCGACGAGCCACGACTCGTCTATATCTGCCATATGGATACCGTTACGCTGGGCGATGGCTGGGACGCGGACATTCCGCCGCTCGGGACGGTTGTGCGCGACGGCAAGCTCTATGGCCGCGGTGCCTGCGATATGAAGGGTGGCCTGGCCTGCGCCATTGCCGCACTGGTCCATACGCTCGAGCGCGTGGCGACGGATGGCGCGCTGCCCCGCCGCGGCTTTTCGCTCATCTGCTCGGTCGACGAGGAAGACTTTATGCGAGGCTCCGAGGCAGCCATCGATGCCGGCTGGGTCGGTTCGCGCGAATGGGTGCTGGATACCGAGCCCACCGACGGACAGATTCAAGTGGCGCACAAGGGGCGTACGTGGTTCGAGATTGAAATGGCTGGCGTGACAGCGCATGCGAGCCAGCCCTGGAAGGGCGCGGATGCCGTCGCCGCCATGGCCGAGGTCGTGTGCTCGCTTCGCCGCGCATTTGCGGCGCTGCCCGTGCATAATGAGCTGGGGCCTTCGACCATCACGTTTGGCCAAATCGAGGGCGGATATCGCCCCTACGTCGTACCCGACCGCGCCAAAGTCTGGGTCGACATGCGCCTGACCCCGCCGACCGATACGGCCGCCGCGACGCGCATGGTAGAGCAGGCCATCGCCGTCGCCGAAGCCGCCGTTCCCGGTTGCCATGGCAGCTACACCGTGACGGGCGACCGCCCCGCCATCGAGCGCGACCCGAACTCTCCCCTTCT
>CABUZF010000269.1 GCA_902495985.1 uncultured Collinsella sp. | reverse complement strand
GATCCGGGAACGCGCATCATATCGCCAAAGGTGGTGATGATGGCGCCGTCTATGTTGGCGAGCGCGATTGCATGGTCTATATCGCGGTTGGCGGTAACGCAGACGGGGCAACCCGGGCCGCTCAGCAGCTTGAGTCCCGCCGGCATAATGGAGCGAAAGCCATAGCGACCGATGCTCACGGTGTGCGTGCCGCAGACTTCCATAAGGTTGATGGTGCGGTTGCCGACGAGTTCACGGATGCGTTCGGTGAGCTCGCGGGCCAGCTTGGAATCGCGAAATGCCGAAAAGTCGATACCGGAGCGAGCCGGCTGTCCGGCCGCCACTAGTATGCCTAGGCGGGGTTGCTGGCCAGCTGGTCTTCTTCGACTAACTCGGTCATGGTATTAACGAGCTCGAGCGTTACTTGCGCTTCCTGCTCGTCGACGATCTGGATGCCAAAGCCGGCGTGTACGAGAATATAGTCGCCAACCTGCGCCGTCGGCACGAGTCGCAGCGACACGGGGCGCTCGATGCCCATCATGTCGACGGTGGCCTTGAGGTCGTCGTCGCGTTTGACTACTTTGCCGGGAACGGCAAGGCACATATTGTTCCCCTTTTATACGCTTTGCGCTGGATGGGCGCTTAATAATCCACAGTTGATGGTAGCGCTCGCGGGGTTCGCGGGCAAACGCGTTACGCCTGTGAGACGGCTGGGCGCGGCGGCGTACGAGGGCGAGCTACTGTGATGCAATCCGCGCAAGACGAGCGCTCGCGACCGCCGCCTGACCGTAGGCGATGCAGCCGTCATTGACGGGTACGGTGTGGGGGACAAGGACAGCAAGGCCTGCGCTTTTGAGCTTGCGGGTGAGGAGCTGGAGCAGAAGTCGGTTCATGAACACGCCGCCCGAGAGGACGACGGTGTCGATGCCCTCGCGCGCGCAGATCTCGCTGGCGATGTGTGCCGAGGAGCGCGCGACGGCGACATGGAAGTCGAGCGCGAGCTTGTCGGCGGGCGCTCCGGCTTCAATTCCCTCCAAAAGTGTCTCAAAGAGTGCTTTCTGGTCCAGAACATAGGAGGCGTCCAACCACGATGGGCCAGATGTGGAATAGCCGGCGTTGTCGTCGGGAAAATGGGCACCTTCGCTGTCGAGCGCGCGCCAGGCGGCGGCTTCGAGCTCGATGGCGGGTTCGCCCTCGTAGGTTGCCTGGCCGCAAATGCCCAAAATCGCGGTTGCGGCATCAAACAGGCGACCCATGCTGCTAGTGCGCGGACTGTTGATGCCGCGCTCGATCATCGTTGCCGTTATGCTGCGCGTTTGCTCGTCAAGGCTGTTCAAGAGCCCCGCGGCTCCCGGGTGCTCGAGCAGGTCGAGCTCTCTGAGCAGGGCAAAGGCGTTGCGGCGGGCATCGTGTACGGATGCGGCGCCACCGGGAAGCGCCCAGGCGCGCAGATGCGCGACGCGCTCAAAATCGGCGAGATGGGAGATAAGAAACTCGCCGCCCCATATGGTGCCATCGGTGCCGGCGCCCGTGCCGTCGAAGGCGATGCCGAGGACGCGTGCATCGGGCGCAAGGCGGCCTGCGACAATCGCCTCTGTCATTACGCTTGCGATGTGCGCATGGTGGTGCTGGACTTCGATAAGCGGCAGATCGTGCTCCCGCGCCTGCTCGCGCGCCCATTGGCTCGACAGATAGCTGGGATGCATGTCGCATGCCAAGGCGGCAGGCGCCAGGTCAAAGAGGTTTTCCAGACGCGAGCGCGCGGCGCTCCAAGCATCGAAAGTCGCGCCGCTTTCGACATCGCCGATATGCTGCGACACAAAACAGGTCGTATGACCGTCCGAGTCCGTGCGAGTGAGTGCAATCGTGGCTTTTTGCTGCGGCCCGCCGGCGAGTACGCAGGGCGTGGTGCCGTCGAGCGCCGGCAACGACAGCGGTTGCGGCGCATATCCGCGTGCACGACGTACGGGCATGACGTCGCCGTCGACCAAGCGTACCACGGAGTCGTCGTAGCGCGACAGAATCGCGCGGTCGTTACCGAGCAGCGCATCGGCGATGCCGGCGGCAACAAGGTGCTCCCATGCAAGGGCATCGTCGGTCTCGATGGGCTCTTCGCTCAGGTTTCCGCTGGTCATGACGATTGCGTGCATACCGTTCGCTGCAGCCGCGGCGAGCAGCAAATGTTGAAGTGGGGTGTAGGGGAGCATGACGCCGAGCTCGGGCAAGTCGTGCGCGACGGATGGCGCGAGTTCGAGGGCGTTGGGGGAGCCGTGGGTGTCGCTGCCGGCTGCGCGGCGACGCAACAGCACAATGGGACGAACACTGCCGGCCAGCAGGTCGCGCTCAACGCCATCAATGTGACACAGGCGCTCGGCGTCGGCAAGGCTGCGCACCATAACGGCAAGCGGCTTGTTGCTGCGACGCTTGCGACGGCGCAACTCGCACACCGCCTGTTCGTTGGTGGCATCGCAGGCCAGATGGAATCCTCCCAGACCCTTGATGGCGACGATCCCGCCGCCTGCCAGCAG
>CABUZF010000268.1 GCA_902495985.1 uncultured Collinsella sp. | reverse complement strand
TTCAAAAACTGGCTCGGAAAATGACGAATGTGACAAAGGGACAGTCCCTTTGTCACATTCCATATCGCCGCGGTAGCCTAAAGGCCGTATAAATGTTTATCTAGCTGGGAAAACAGTGCCATTCAAACATGGGCCGATTACTTATAATCCCTTCGAACATTAAAGTTGGGAGGAAACCGGCTTATGGAACAAAAGGCCAAGGAGGCAGCCTCGCACGCTGCGATTCCTGTGAGCATCTCGGCGATGCTCGTCACGCTGGGCGTGGTGTACGGCGATATCGGCACCAGCCCTATGTATGTAACCAAGGCGCTCGTTGCCGGCAACGGCGGCATCGGAAGCGTGACGGAGGAGTTCGTGCTTGGCGCGCTCTCCCTTGTCGTGTGGACGGTCACGCTGCTGACCACCATCAAGTATGTGCTCATCTCGCTGCGCGCCGATAACCATGGTGAGGGAGGCATCTTTGCCCTGTACAGCCTGGTCAAGCGCTGCGGCAAGTGGCTTATCATCCCCGCCATGCTGGGTGGCGCCGCGCTGCTCGCCGACGGCATCCTGACGCCGGCCGTTACCGTTACCACGGCCATCGAGGGCCTGCGCACCATCCCGGCGGTCCATGCCGTGCTGGGCGATGACCAGGGCCGCGTCGTCGCCATTACGCTCGCCATCATCATCGTGCTCTTCTTGGTGCAGCGCATCGGTACGGCTAAGATCGGTCACGCCTTTGGCCCCATCATGACGCTGTGGTTCCTGTTCCTGGGCGGCACGGGTCTGTTCTTTGTCTTCCAGCACCCCGCCGTGCTGCTGTGCCTCAACCCGGTGCGCGGCATCGCCTTTTTGCTGAGTCCCAACAACCACGCGGGCATCATGATTCTGGGCAGCTGTTTCCTCGCCACCACCGGTGCCGAGGCGCTCTACTCCGACATGGGCCACGTCGGCCGCGGCAACATCTACGCTACCTGGCCGTTCGTTAAGTGCTGCCTGCTGCTTTCCTATATGGGCCAGGGCGCTTGGCTTATGAACAACGCTGCCAACCCCGAGCTCATGGGCATTGCCGATCTCAACCCGTTCTACCAGATGCTCGCCCCGGGCCTGCGCCCGTTTGCCGTCGGCCTTTCCACCGTCGCGGCCATCATTGCCTCGCAGGCGCTCATCACCGGCGCATTCTCGCTGGTGTCCGAGGCCAGCCGCCTGGACCTTATGCCGCACATGCAGGTCTTCTACCCTGCCGAGACCAAGGGCCAGCTCTACATCCCCATGGTCAACAACGTCATGCTTGTGGGCTGCGTCATCGTGGTGCTGCTGTTCCAGAACTCGGCGCATATGGAAGCCGCCTACGGCCTGGCCATTACGCTGACTATGATGTGCACCACGCTGCTGCTCTTCTTCTACCTGCACGAGGAGCGCAAGCTCAAGGTTGCTCCGTGGATCTTCGCGGCCTTCTTCCTTTTGCTCGAAGGCTTCTTCTTCGTGAGCTCGCTCACCAAGTTCTTCCACGGCGGCTACTTCACCATCCTCATGGCTGCACTCATCATGGGCATTATGGTGTGCTGGTACAACGGCACGGCGGTCGAGCAGCGCCAGTTTACGCTGCTGCCGCTGCGCAGCTACCTGCCGCAGCTCAAGCGCCTGCGCGACGACGACCGTTACGAGCGCATGAGCGACAACGTCGTGTACCTGACCAAGGACACCCATACCGACTACATCGACCGCGATATCGTCTATTCGATCTTGGACAAGCATCCCAAGCGCGCCCGCGCCTGGTGGTTTGTGAATGTCGAGACCATGGACGAACCGCACACCTTTGCCTATTCGGTCGAGACGTTCGGCACCGACTACGTGTTCCGCGTGCATCTGTACCTGGGCTACAAGATCAACCAGCGCGTCAATGCCTACCTGCGTCAGGTTGTTCAGGACCTGGCTGCCACCGGCGAGCTGCCGCCGCAGACGCATGACTACTCGGTCTACAAGGATCCGGGTAACATCGGCACGTTCAAGTTCGTCCTGATCCGTAAGCTTCTGGCGCCCGAAAGCGATGTGGAGCCGAGCGAGCGTACGGCCATCACGCTCAAGTACATCATCCGCCGCGCCGCCGGCACGCCCGCGCGTTGGTACGGCCTGGAGAACTCCAACGTGAGTTTTGAGTACGTGCCGCTGTTCACCAAGTTCAAGGCCGTGAACAAGATGCAGCGCCTGGCTCCCAACGAGCGGCCGTAGTCGACGCTCGAGGTTTGTCTGCGAACGGGCGGGCTTGTAATGACGGGGATTGAGTCCTGGGAGGAAACCATGGATGCAAAGGTGCTTGGCGGTCGCGATCTTGCGACCGAGCTGGTGCGTGAGGTACGCGCCGATGCTGCCGAAGATCGGTTCTTTACGAATCGGGCCAACATGGACATGGCCGACCGCGTGATTTCGATCGTGGTGACGGTGCTTGTCGCGGCGTGCGTGTGCGCACTGCTCGCGCACGTGCTGTTTGTCTAACGACCGCAGGTTGCAAAGGCTTTACACTTGGAACCACCACAAGGGGAAACC
>CABUZF010000267.1 GCA_902495985.1 uncultured Collinsella sp. | reverse complement strand
CGCTCCCCCACCATGCTCGACGCCTCGGACAGTAAGTCGGCAAGCGGAGCGCCGGTGCGCTGTGACACCTTAAGCGCCAAGGTCACAAGCGAAAGACCGGGGGCGTCGATGCGCACGAGCAAGTCATCGAGCGCGTCGGTCGCCGAGATGCCGCAATCGATCGCCGCCGCCACCCGCAAAAACTCGGTATGCACCGGTTCTTGCGCATGAGCGCCCACAAAGCGCATGCCCTGGGCCAGCGAATGTCCCGAGGCAAGCGACATGGAAAGTGCGGTAAACGCCTCGGGCATGGCCTCTTCTGCATCGTGTTGCTCGCGCCGGCTCTCAAAGCCATCCCGAGCGGCGCCAACGGCAAACGGAGCAACAAGTCCCAAGGCAAATCCGAGGGGCGATAACGACACCATCGTTAGCAAAACGCAGCAGACACCGCTCGATAGCAGCAGAAACGCCAAACGCCCCGAAGCATCCTCGATCGCGAGGCCAAGGCGACGCGCCGGAGCCAGCGATGCCCACGAACGGGCGATCTTTTTCAGCGGATCGTTTTCCACCAGCTCACGCGGCAGCTTCTCTGCCACCGTCTCGAGCGCCTGACGCGCCAGCTCCGCCGGCGGTACCTGCGGCACACGAGGTTCCGCCCCGCACGCCGTCGCAACAGAAAACCCTGCCAAACCCCCTACGACGAGGGGCACAGCGACCTCCATTCGTCCACCTCCTCTTGTGTGAGCGTCCCCGACCGCAGGCCTTCTGCGATAAACGGCGGCTCGCGGTCAAGCTTCCAGGTGCGCTCGGCGGCATCGAAAGTCACATAGCGCTCGAGCTCTACGCCGCCCGACGCGGCGCGACGCACCCCCGAATACGAGGAGACGAAACGCCTGCCATCGGCGTGGCGCTCGGACATCACGATGCCGTCGAGCGCCATGGCAATCTGCTCCTCGATGAGCTCGCTCGGCAGATCGATGCCATAACGTGCAAGCAACGTCAGACGCACCACGGTCTCCTGTTCTGAGCCCGCATGAAGTGTGGTGAGCGACCCGTCGTGGCCCGTGTTCATGGCCTGCAACATGTCGCAGCACTCAGCACCGCGCACCTCGCCCACCACGATGCGGTCGGGGCGCATGCGCAGGGCATTGGTCACCAAGTCGCGGATCGTCACCGCGCCCTCGCCCTCAATTGAAGCCTCGCGCGCCTCTAGGCGCACCACGTGCGGATGATGCGCAAACTTGAGCTCAGCAGAGTCCTCGATCGTCACGATGCGCTCGCCGGTGGAGATCTCGCATGACAACGCGTTGAGCAGGGTGGTCTTACCAGATCCCGTGCCTCCCGCAACCGCCAGGTCCTGTCGCAGCGACACCGCGCACGACAGCAGCTGCGCATACCAAAGCGGCAGCGACCCCAGCCCCACAAGCTCGTCCAGCGAGCAGATACGGTCCGAGAACTTTCGGATGGTGAGAATCGGTCCGTCAATCGCCACAGGCGGAATCACCGCGTTGACGCGATAGCCCGTTTTGAGGCGGGCGTTGACGATGGGGCTGCGCTCGTCGATACGGCGGCCAAGTGGCGAGATGATGCGGTCGATAAGCACCCGGATCTGCTCATCATCCTCAAACGCATGCTCGATGGGGTACAAGACGCCGCCGCGTTCAAAGAAAGCCGAGCGGCAGCCGTTGATCATGATCTCGGTAACGGTGTCGTCCTCGATGAGCGGCTGCAACGGCCCCAAGCCCACCACGTCATCCAAAATCTCGTCGATGATAGTCTCGCGCTCGGGCGTCGCGAGATCGGTCGGCTCCTCAACATTGAGCGCCGCCTCCACCGCAGGACGCAATTCCGAGCGGGCAAGTGCCGGGTCGATATAGGCGCTGATACGCGCCACTTCGTCGTAACCCATGCGGTCCATCACGGCGCGCTTGGTGCGTCGTTTCACCGCGCGGCGGCGCCCCGCATCTACAGGCGCTGCCGCCGCTGCAGCGCCGGCAGCCTTAATCCTCGTTTGCAGGCTCATCGCTGATCACCCTCGCGCGACCAGGGAAGGCGGATACGCGGGCGTTCGGTGCGCATTGCACGGTCGGTGACCATATCGCCCCAAGGGCCGACGGCGCACCCCAGTTCCACGAGCATCTCGCGCGTGGCCTCGCGCACGCTGGTCGCAAAAGCACTCGTCTGGCCCACTGCCTCGTCGGCGCGACCGAATGCCATGAGCGCGGCCAAGTCCTGACCGCCATCGGCAATGCGGATCTTGGAGCTCAGTGCGCAGGCAATCTCGAAGCGCATGGCGACGTCCTCGTCGGCACCGCGCGCACCAAACCGGTTGAACACGGCACTCATGCGCGTGCGCGGAACGCCCACACGGCTCGCCAGCTCAATGACGTGCGAAGCGGATGTCGCGGACGATACCGCCGCATCGCCTACGACCAGGCAACGGTCGCTCGCCGCCACCGCGGCGGTCACGGCATCACCCCAAAAGACCGAGGTGTCGACAAAGACCACGTCGGATTCGCGACGCAAAACATCGAGCAATAGCTCCACCGGACGTG
>CABUZF010000266.1 GCA_902495985.1 uncultured Collinsella sp. | reverse complement strand
TTTTACGGCGCATATTGAGCGCGCAAGAACACACATACAGCAGCGGGCACGGATTCGATTGAAACCGTGCCCGCTATCTGATACTATATTATTTTATCGAACGTCTGTTCTATTCCCACTCGATCGTCGCGGGCGGCTTGGACGTAATGTCATAGCACACGCGGTTGGCACCCGGGACCTCGGCAACGATGCGGCCGGAGATGCGGGCCAGCACGTCGTAGGGCAGCTTGGCCCAGTCGGCGGTCATGGCATCGCTGGACTCGACGGCACGCAGGATGATCGGGCGCTGATAGGTGCGCTCGTCGCCCATAACGCCGACGGACTTGATGTCGGGCAGGACCGCAAAGTACTGCCAGCAGCTGTGCTCGGAGTTGCGCTCGCCGGTCTGCTCAAACAGACGCTGGTTGTAAGCATCCAGCTCCTCGCGCACGATAGCGTCGGCGTTCTTGAGGATCTCGAGCTTCTCCTTGTCGACTGCACCGATGATGCGGATGGCCAGACCCGGGCCCGGGAAGGGCTGACGGAACACGATGTGACCCGGCAGGCCCAGCGCCAGACCAAGCGCGCGGACCTCGTCCTTAAAGAAGTGGTCGAGCGGCTCAATGAGGTCGAAGTGCACGCCCTCGGGGAACGGGATCAGGTTGTGGTGGCTCTTGATGGTGGCCGTCTTGCCACCCGTCTTGCGAGCGCCGGACTCGATGATGTCGGGGTAGATGGTGCCCTGAGCCAGGTACTTGACCGGCTTACCATCGGTCTCGAGCTGCTGCGCCACGGCGAAGAACTCTTTCCAGAACTGCGTACCGATGATGCGGCGCTTCTCCTCGGGCTCGGTCACGCCGGCCAGAAGCTCGGCATAACGGTCCTCGGCGTGGACGTGGATAAAGTCGACGTCAAACTGCTTGGTGAAGACCTCCTCCACCTGCTCGGGCTCGCCTTTGCGCAGCAGACCGTGGTTGATGAACACGCAGGTCATCTGCTTGCCCACGGCGCGAGCACCCAGCGCAGCCACGACGGAGGAGTCGACGCCGCCGGACAGGGCCAGAATCACGCGGTCGTCGCCGACCTTCTCGCGGAACTCGGCCGTCATGGTCTCGACCAGGTTGTCCATGCTCCAGTTGGGCTCCAGGCCGCAGATCTCAAACAGGAAATTGCTCAACAGCTGCTGACCGTACTCGGAGTGCTTGACCTCGGGGTGGAACTGCGTGGTGAAGATCTTGCGCTCGACGCACTCCATCGCAGCGACCGGGCACACGTCGGTGCTGGCGGTAACGGTAAAGCCCTCGGGCACCTCGGAAACGGCGTCGCGATGGCTCATCCACACGGTCTGCTCCATGGGCGTGGAGTTAAAGAGCTTGGCGCCGGCCGTGCGCGTGATGGTGGCGCGGCCGTACTCGCCCACCTCGGAGTGACCGACCTTGCCGCCGAGCGTCACGGCCGTGATCTGATGGCCGTAGCAAAAGCCCAGGACGGGAAGGCCCAGGTCAAAGATGGCGGGGTCGATGGACGGAGCGTCCTCGGCGTACACAGAGGCCGGGCCGCCGGAAAGGATGAGCGCAGAGGCGTTCATCTCGCGAATCTCATCGGCCGAGATGTCGCAGGGGACAATCTCGGAATACACGTTGAGGTCGCGGACGCGACGGGCAATGAGCTGACCGTACTGCGCACCAAAGTCGAGTACGAGGACCTTTGCGGAAGCCTTTTGATCCATGGTTTCCCCCTCTTGTTGGCGGGGAGCCGGTGCCCACCCGCGCGAATGAACGAAAATAACTTTCATAGTGTACACGTTATATGGGGTTTCTCGTCCCTCACAGCCATCAGCGCACGGCAAACGCACGACCTGGGCCCCTATTTGACGGCAATTGAAGCGTTACCAAACGTTACAGATGATGTAATACGTTTGAACATTGGACGCCCTGTGCCACAATACTGCCGAACGACTCCGCCTCTGGGGCGGCAAATACGATAGGAATACCAGTATGAAGCGCATCCTTCTCATCGCCACGGGCGGCACCATCGCATCGACCGAGGACGGCAACGGCCTCTCCCCCGCCCTGACCGGTGAGGAGCTCGCCCAGAGCGTCCCCGAGATCTCGGGCCTCTGCGAGCTCGACGTCGTGCAGCCCATGAACATCGACAGCACCAACATGTGCCCGAGTGACTGGATGCGTATCCGCGACGTCATCGTCGAGGGTTATGCCGACCACGACGGCTTCGTGATTCTGCACGGCACCGACACCATGAGCTACACCGCGGCAGCGCTTTCCTATCTGATTCAGGACAGTCCCAAGCCCATCGTACTCACCGGCTCGCAAAAGCCCATGGGTAACCCCTTTACTGACGCCAAACTCAATCTGTACCAGAGCCTGCTCTATGCGCTCGACGAGCACTCGCACGATGTGTCGATTGTGTTTGGCGGCGTAGCCATTGCCGGCACGCGCGCCCGCAAACAGCGCACCATGAGCTTTAACGCGTTCATTAGCGTCAACTATCCGCCCATTGCCTACATCCGCAACGACCGCATCGTGCGCAACGGGCTTCACGGCAC
>CABUZF010000265.1 GCA_902495985.1 uncultured Collinsella sp. | reverse complement strand
GCGCCGCCCACGCAGGTGGCGGCACCGCCGAAGGGCTCGATCTCGGTCGGGTGGTTGTGGGTCTCGTTCTTAAACAGGAACAGCCAGTCCTGGTCCTCGCCGTCGACATCGACCTTCACCTTGACGGTGCAGGCGTTGATCTCCTCGGACTCATCGACATCGGTCATGACGCCGGTCTTCTTAAGATACTTGGCGCCGATGGTGCCCATGTCCATGAGGCAGACGGGCTTGGCGTCGCGGCCGAGTTCGTGGCGCATCTCCATGTAGCGGTCGAAGGCTTGCTGCACCACGGCGTCGTCGATCGTCACGTCGTCCAGGACGGTGCCGAAGGTGGTGTGGCGGCAGTGATCGGACCAGTAGGTGTCGATCACGCGGATCTCGGTGATGGTGGGGTCGCGGTCCTCATCGCGGAAGTACTGCTGGCAGAAGGCGATGTCCGCCTCGTCCATGGCAAGACCGCGCTCGGAAATAAAGGCGGCAAGGCCGGCCTCATCGAGCTCGCGGAAGCCGTCGAGCACTTCGACAGGCTGGGGCTCGGGGGTCTCCATGTACAGCGTCTCGGGCAGGTCGAGCGAGGCGATGCGCGCCTCGACGGGGTTCACCACGTAGTGCTTGATGGCCTCGATGGCGGCTTCGTCCAGAGCGCCCGAGATCATATAGACCTTGGCGGAGCGCACGGCGGGGCGCTCGCCCTGGCTGATGAGCTGCACGCACTCGCTGGCGGAGTCGGCGCGCTGGTCAAACTGGCCAGGCAGGAATTCGACGGCAAAGACGGCGCCATCGCTTGCGGGGAGCTCGTCGTAGGTCACATCGACCTGGGGCTCGCTAAAGACGGTCGGCACGCAGGAGCGGAAAAGCTCCTCGTCGATGCCCTCGACGTCGTAGCGGTTGATGATCCTCAGGGCCTCGATGCCCTTGATGCCGAGAATCTCGGTCAGCTCGCCCTTGAGCTGCTGAGCCTCGACGTCGAACCCGGGTTTCTTCTCCACGTAGATACGAGAGACCATTGGTTCCTGCCTTCCTGATCGGTTGGGCGTACGGTACGGTATGCGGCAGCGGTCGGTTTGCGGGGTCTGCCCTGCGGTCGCCTTGAGCCACATGTTTGTAAACCTCACTATGATACGACAGCTCGCGGCGCGTTGAGGACGGCGAGGGTGCTACAGTGAAGCGCAAACAAGAGAAAGGCATCACATGGCATTCGTTTCGCTCGCCATCATCGCACTCGTGGCCTTTGCGAGTCCTTTTATCGCCTCGGCGATTCCCGGAAAACCCGTTCCCGAGACGGTCTTTTTGCTCGTGTTCGGCGCGGTGCTGGGACCCCATATGCTCGGCGTCATCCATGTAGATGCCGAGGTCTCGCTCGTGTCAGAGCTCGGTCTGGCATTTTTGTTCCTGCTTGCCGGCTTTGAGATCGATCCCAAGAACATCACGGGCGTCGAGGGCCGCTACGGTATGGCCACGTGGGCTGTCACATTTTGTATCGCCTGGCTTGCCGTGCGCTTTACCCCGTGGTTCTCGGTCAGCCATTTCGACGGTATCGCCGTGACGCTCGCCCTCACTTCGACGGCGCTCGGTACGCTCGTGCCCATTATGCGTGAGCGCTCGCTCACCGGCACGCGCGTGGGCGACTCGATTCTCGCGTATGGCACTTGGGGCGAGCTCGGTCCCGTGCTCGCCATGTCGGTGCTGCTGTCTGCCCGCACTGGCATCCAAACGCTCGTAATCCTTGGCTTGTTTGCGGTGGTTTGCGTGTTGCTGGCCGTGGTCCCAAGCCGCTCCAAGCGCGTCGGCAGCCGCTTCTTTGCGTTTGTCGAGGAACGCGCCGATACCACGTCGCAGACCTTCGTGCGCCTGACGGTGCTCATCCTGGTCACACTCGTGGCGTTCTCGGCCGTCTTTGATCTCGACATCGTGTTGGGTTCTTTTGCCGCCGGCTTTGTCCTGCGCTATATCATCCCCGAGGGCAACCATACGCTCGAGACCAAGCTCGACGGCCTGGCCTACGGCTTTTTGATTCCGGTGTTCTTTACCGTATCGGGTGCAAAGATCGATCTGACGGCCGTGGCGTCGCGCCCGGGCTTGCTCGCGGGTTTTATCGTGGCGTTGCTGATTATTCGTGCCGTGCCCATTCTTATTTCTATGAGCATTTGTCCTGCGACGCGCGATGTGTCGGCGTATGGTCGCATTACCGTGGCCCTGTACTGCACCACGGCCCTGCCGATCATCGTTGCCGTGACAAGCGTTGCCGTCAACGCGGGCGCGCTGTCGCAAGATATTGCGTCGGTCATGGTCGCTGCCGGTGCCATCACAGTGTTCTTGATGCCGTTGCTCGCGCAGCTCTTCTACCGCGTGGTCGACGCCGCGCCGGTCGCCGCCGTGGCAGAAGTTGCCGAGCATCCATCCGATGCGCTCGACATCCTGCGCGCCCATCACGATTTGGCGAGCCTGCTCGCACGTGAGCACGAGCTGCTGACTTCGCATGGCCATGGTCGCGTATTCGAGGGCTTGCCTACGCTCGATACGATTGCCGAGCGTCTTTCCGCCGAGGCGG
>CABUZF010000264.1 GCA_902495985.1 uncultured Collinsella sp. | reverse complement strand
GTCCTTGCGCTCGGGAAAGCGGCACACGTGCGCCAGGCCCACATAGGCGGCAAGGCTACGTGCGGCGCGATCGGCCGCATCCTCGCCACTCACGATGTAGACCGTAGGGCGCGGGCGGCGCGCAAACTGGGCGGCGGCCATAAGCGTTCGACCCGACTGAGACACGGCCAGCGTCACGTCCTCGCCAGAATCGAGCCCGGCCTCGACGGTCTGCAGCGCCTCGGCAGTGTAGAGCTGCGCGGCTATACGGTGAATGAGCATGCTGTTCCTCCGGCATCGCAACGCCAAAAGCCCGCCGGGGCAAGCTCGGCGGGTCGTTCGTCAAAGTTCATTAACGTTTATGGTACCGCACGGTCCCGTGACCAAAAGCCTAAGCGACATCATGCCAAATGTTGCCCACAACGGTCTTGCTAACGCGTTTTCCCAGCTTATTAATCCGCTCTCCGCTTTTTGATCTGCTGTCTTCCGGCAGCGATTTACACCGCCCGCGCCCCCTGGCGAGCATTTCGAGCTGCAAAGCGCCTATAATTGACCATGCTTACGTATTTAATGTCACTTTTTGAGGAGGGGGGGGGTAAAACAAATGGCCGACACCCCATCTTGTGCACTGTACGCCGGGCTTAAGTCACTCGGTCGCATCAACAACGGTAACGCCGCGCAAATTCTCATGGCCGGCAACGCCCGTTACGGTGGACGCCCCATCTCCGAACGCTTGACGGTCCCGTCGTTTATCTCACGCGAAATCGTTCACGCCAAACCCGGTGACCTTCCCGAGCCGCTGTTTGTGCCCTTTGAACAAAGTGCGCGCCAGATACTCAACCTCATCATGCAAAACCGAGGCTCCGACCCCCAATCGCTGAGCAAGGTCGCTAAACGCTATATGGAGTCGTGCGTCCCAGACATGCAGGATGCCCTTACCAATTGCGGCGTCGACGGCATGCTCTTTAGAAACGGCGTTGAGCGCATCGAGACCGCTGACGATAGCGACATCAAAGATCGCCTCTACATCCATCTGGTCTTTTTTATCGTTACCGGCTGCCTTGGCGACCCCGCCCGCGCCATCGAATACACCGAGTCCTTTGTGTCCGACCAGATGCTCTCGACACTCGGCACGGTCGAGACGACCGTCACCTCGTTTTTCTCGACAACCGCGCGCCCCACGGGAGACATTCGTCTGGGGCTGCTGCGCATCGTGGGCAACTCGGCACGACCGCCGCTGCGTCCCCTTACTACGGACCCGGTGGGCAGCATTATCGGGTCGCTGACGGGAGACGAGAACGCCATCACCGACGTCGATTCCGACGTCTCGCGCCAGCACCTGCGTATTTGGCTCCAAGACGGACGCTGGCTTGCGCTGGGCCTCGGCTCCACCAACGGATCGTTTTTGATCTCGGGCGTCGACCGCTGCCGACAGGCTATCGAACCGCCCAGACGCGAGCGCCCCGCCAACTTTGCCAACACCCCCGTCGAGATTCACAACGGAGACACGCTTTGCTTGGGCGCCACGACGCGCTTCTTGGTCATTCGCATCACAGACTAGCCCGCCCACACATCTTCGACGCAAAAGGTGCCGTTATTTGCATCAACCCATGCAAATAACGGCACCTTTTCGATTAAGGCAACGGTTGCGCTACCTTTTCACTAACATTATCGTTACGCACTTTTTTCTCGAAAGGATCGCCCCGTGACGTACGACACGGATATGAATATCATCGCGTTGTCCCCCTTTGAACCAAACGCCATGTTTGCGACCAACGAAGACCCCGATACTATTCGCCGCTTTACCACCCTGTTGGATTGCGGGGCAGTCGGCGGCGGTTCCCACCATCTTCGCAAGGTCGCCAACACCGAGGGCGAGACCTTTGCGCTCAAAACGCTATGGCCCCTCAGCGGCTGTGATGAAAACGGCTCCGCCATCAGCCCCTCGGGCATCAAGACGCTTACCGAGGAGTATCGCAATCTTGCAGCCGTCTCACTGTTGGGCGGCTTTCCCAAAACCTATGGCTACGGCTATACCGGCTCCGTACCGGCCATCCTTATGGAGTGGATTGAAGGCCTGCCCCTTCGCGATGCTGCGGCAGAGCTAACCGACCCCGCCGAGGGCGGCCACATTCCCGCAAACACCGTCGCTGCGATTGGAAAACGCCTGGGAGAGATTCTCCTGGGTGCCCAAAAGCTCGATGCACCGTTTGCGCACCGTGATATCTCCTTGCGCAACATCATTATTCGCACGACGCGCCGGTCCCTTGCCCAGCAGATTGCACGCTGCAGTTTTGACCTTTGCCTAGTCGATCTGGGCAGCTCGAGCATCAAGCGCTCAGACCCCTCGTTTACCATGTCCACCGGCATCTGGCGCAACGGCACCCCCGAGTTCGCCCCGCCTGAGATGCTCTCCAACGACATCCCCGAGCTGGCGCCGCTGCGCACGTCGCCCAGCATCGATACATACGAGCTCTGCAGCGTGCTCTACACGCTCTATGCCGGCCACACGCCATATCGCCTAAACGAGCATATGGACCATTCGCCCTACCTGTACAAGATCGAGCACGAG
>CABUZF010000263.1 GCA_902495985.1 uncultured Collinsella sp. | reverse complement strand
CGATCATCGACTTCGCAGAACAGGTCGGTTTGGATCCCGCCTTGGTGGTCGAAGTCGCTCATGCCGATGCCCGCTAAGCGAACATGCATGCCTTCCTGCCAGATATTGTCGAGCAGTTCGAGTGCAACCGCCACGAAAATGTTCTCATCGTCGGTCGGATGAGGCAGCCGGCGCTGTGCCGTACGCCCGCTGCCATACGAATACTTGAGCTTGAGCGTTACCGTGGCACCCGTCAGCCCCTGACGGCGCAGACGGCGTCCCACTGACTCTCCCAACAGCGCAATCGCCGCCTCAATATCCCCACGCTCAGTCAAATCTTTAGCAAAGGTGCGTTCATTGCTGACCGACTTGACCTCGCGCTCTTCATCGAGGCTCGTGACTTCAGAGATTTCGAGTCCCAGCGCACGCTGACGCATGCGCTCGCCATTGACGCCAAAAATAGAGGCCAAGGTGGATTCCGGTGCACGCGATAGCTCTCCGAGGGTGTAGATGCACATGCGGCGCAGTCGCTCCTCGGCCGAGCGCCCAATGCCACTCATGGCAGATACCGGCAGTGCGGCCAAAAAGCGCTGCTCGGTTCCGGGGCGCACGATGGTCAACCCAAACGGCTTATCCCGCTCGCTTGCGATCTTTGCAACCGTCTTGTTGCAGCCCACGCCAATGGAGCACGTCACTCCCAGCGCTGCCACGCGGTCGCTTATACGCCGCGCAACCAGCAGCGGGTCTTCGGGCGCAAAGCGACCCGGTGTGATATCGATAAAGGCTTCGTCGATGGATACGCGCTCAACGCGCGGCGTCTCCTCGGCGAGAATCGCCATGACTTGCGCGCTCACCTCGCGGTAGCGATCAAAGTGCCCGTGCGTCCAAATGGCTTGCGGGCACAAGCGCCGCGCCTCGGCCGAGGCCATGGCAGAGTGCACGCCAAAGCGACGTGCCTCATACGAACACGTAGACACGACGCCACGCGAATCGGCGTCTCCGCCCACGATGAGCGGCTTTCCTCGCCATTCGGGATGATCGAGCATTTCCACGCTCGCAAAAAACGCATCGAGGTCCATGAGTCCCACCGCCGGACCCGTCCAGGGAGGCGGCGTGACGCCCATGGCATCCTCATAACCGTATGTATGTTCGCGTCTTTCCATGTCATGAGTATACCGCGCAGCTCATGTGGGGTGCGTGTATGTGCTTGCAAATCCCGAATTCTTGTCTAAGATATGGATTTGCCCTCGACTACACCGAAGAAGTTGGTCTCACGGACTTCACCTGCCCGCGTCGATGGCGTATTATGTTCAACTGTTTGTTTGTAGTTGCAGCCTAAAGCTGCTTGGTTGGAGGAGTTTCCTTTGGCAGTCAAGATTCGCCTTGCTCGTCACGGCGCTAAGAAGCGTCCGTACTACCGTGTCGTCGTCGCCGATTCCCGCGCCCCGCGTGACGGTCGTATCATCGAGGAGGTTGGCCGCTACAACCCGATGACCGCCCCCAAGACCATCAACCTCGACCTCGAGAAGATCGCCGACTGGCAGTCCAAGGGCGCTCAGCTCACCGACGCCGTCGCCGCTCTGGTCAAGGCCGCCAACGAGGGCGAGAAGACCGAGACCGTCGTCAAGAAGTCCAAGAAGCAGCTCGCCAAAGAGGCCGAGGCCGCTAAGGCTGCCGCTGAGGCCGCTGAGGGCGCCGAGGAGTAAATCGTGCCTGAGGTTGACGCTGCACAGCTCGAGGGTGAGGCAATGCTCTCAGATCGCATCGCCGATCTCGTCGAATATCTCGTTGTTCAGATCGTCGACGACCCGGATTCCGTGAGCCTTGAGGTCATCGATGGTGATGACGCCTCTACGATTGAGGTTTCGGTCGCCGAGGATGACGTCGCTAAGGTCATCGGCCGTCGTGGCCGTACCATCAAGGCCATTCGCACGCTCGCCCGTGCACTGGCCGCTCGCCTCGACACTGCAGTCGAGGTAGAGGTTCTGGGCTAGGACCTTGAGGTCCCAGTACAAAAACATCGCCCGTGTGGTCAAGCCGCACGGAAGGAAGGGGGAGGTCCTCGCGCAGCCGCTGCGGGGGCTTCCTTCTGTATTGACGCCGGGTATGCGCGTCGCCTTGACGCCACCGGCGCTCAAGCGCGACCGTTTTTGCGCGGTCGTATCCGTCACCGATACGGGCGATGGCGATCTGGTCTCGTTTGAGGGCATAGACGACTTGACAGCCGCCGAGGGCATCACCGGATGCTACGTGCTGGCAAACCGTGACGATTTTGAGCTCGATTCGCTCGATGCCGCCTATACCGACCTGATGGGTCGCGAGGTGGTCGACGAGCGCTTTGGCTTGCTCGGCACGATTGTCGAGATCATGTCGACGCCCGCCAACGATGTTTGGGTTGTCGAGGGCGATCGGTACGGCGAGGTACTGATTCCCGTGATCGAGCAGGTTGTGCTCGATCTTCCCGATCAGGGGACAATTTCCGTCCACGTTATGGACGGTTTGATTGATATGGACAAGTAGGGAGGACAACATGCTGATTGAGACCCTTTCGGTCTTTCCCGAGATGTTTGAGCCCGT
>CABUZF010000262.1 GCA_902495985.1 uncultured Collinsella sp. | reverse complement strand
GGCGAGCTCATACTTCGCGCGGTTCGCATGGGCGCAAAGACACTCTATATTGGTCTGGGCGGCAGTGCCACCAACGACGGTGGCGCCGGCATGCTGCAGGCGCTGGGCGCGCGCGTGGTCGATGATCGGGGCTGCGATGTCGCCCCCGGTCTTGCGGGCCTTGAACACGTGGCGAGTATCGATTTGGCGCCAGCGCTTCGGGCTCTGAACGGCGCGCGTGTCGTGGTGCTTTCCGATGTCGAGAACCCGCTCGTGGGGCGTCGCGGCGCACTGGCGGTGTTTGGCGGGCAGAAGGGCCTGCCGACGGATGATGCCGAGGCGCTGAGCAGGTACGATAGCTGGATGGTCGGCTACGGTCGCTTGCTCGATGCGGCGATTGCCAGAGCTCGAGCCCAGGGGTTGTTGCGCACGCCCGAGGGCGCACGGACATTTGGCTCGGTGCTCGGCGTGCCCGGTGCCGGTGCCGCAGGCGGCCTGGGTGCCGCGCTTCTGGCGCTCGGGGCGGAGCTGCGTTCGGGCGTGGAGACGGTGCTCGATCTGATTGGCTTTGATGAGCGCGTGTGCGATGTCGACCTGGTCATAACGGGCGAGGGCAATATGGATGAGCAGTCCGCCGCCGGTAAGGCGCCGGTGGGTGTGGCCCGTCGTGCGAAGCGATATGGCAAGCCGGTGATTGCTGTCGTGGGTGGTCGCACTGACAACCTCGATGCGGTGTGTGAGCAGGGTATTGACTTGGTGCTCCCGATCTGCCGCAAGCCCATGGACCTGGAACAGGCACTCGATCCGCAAGAAGCCACAGCCAACCTTATCTGCGCCGGCGAAGCAGCCGCTCGATCCTACGACCTTGGCCGTATCTAAAACCCATCCCCTCGATAAGTTGCGGTGAAATACGGAGCGTTTTTGCCTTTAAGGGGCCAATTCAGTCCGTATTCCACCGCAACTTCGAGAATGGCCATTCGAGGTTGGCTGCCTTGGGTCTTGGATCGGACCGTTTGCCACGAAACGTGGCCATCTACTACGTTAAACCGGCCACTCTCGACCATCCCGGAATTTACAAAAACAAAACCGCAGGTAGAAAGCTTGCCGATTTTCGAAAAAGCCGGCTATGGTTGACCCCTGCGGCCTAAACGTAGTAGATAGGTCCTTTTCGTGGCACAGCATCAGACCAGTCTTTTTGGGGCGGGGTTATTTTGACTACATGCCGATCTGATTGCCCAAGTAGTCAAAATAGCCCCGTCCCAAATTAGCTACTTTGTGGGTTGTGGGGGATAAAGATTGCCGGTCGAGTTGTCCTACTGGGGTATGTCGATGGCGCGAGTGGTTCGATTTTGAGCCTGAGTGGCAACCCGAGGCGAAATTTCAGGTCACCCAAATTGCTACAATTTTAAGCATATAGCGATGTCCTGCCTTGCGTTTCTGCGCGGGGGGGGGCGTATATTTGCATCGATGGGGACGACGACACATATATAATGAGCCGCTGCTTGCCGTCCTCATGGATTGGGGAGGGCCTTCATGAATCGCGTGTGTGCGAGAGCTCGAGAAAAGCTGAAGCCTTTTGGCGAAAAAACCAATACAGTCAAGCGCGCTCTAAGGATTTTGACCGTCCCGCTGGCGGCATGTGCACTCATGTTTGGTGCGACAAGCGCATCGGCCGACCAGACAGTTCTCTTTAGCAACCATACCGTGAAGACGGTGAATCCTATTGGCACCACGGTCAATCTGTTCGACTACTGGGTCGTGGATGGCGATAACGACAGCTCGAGGAACATAAACAACAAGAATGGCAATAACAACACCGGCATCAACAAAGGTCACCAGCTCAAGTTCAATGGTGGTGCCGGCACGGGCATTAACAAGTGGACGGGCAGAAGCGATACCAAGGGTTTTGGACGTCTTTCATTTGTGAAGAACACGCTGGTAAATGGTTATCCGGAGATTGATGGCACCTACGCCTCCAATAACACGCACGGTACGTACGAAGACGAGTCGCTCGATTATCTCTTTAACAATGACAAACAGGACGGCAAGGCCGTTTACAACAACGTGCAAGGCCTTTTCCAGCTCAAAGGCGGCTATTACGTTTATGACTCGTATGGCAAGAGCGATGACTCGTCTGGCAAGAGCGGCAACTATGCTGTGTATAACCCAACGACGAATTCCTTTAACGTCTACAATTCTGCGGGCGTATATAAGAGCAAGGTATTAGATACAAATTTGGGTCAGTTCTTTCCCTTTGACTCGGCTGGCAAGGTTTTTAAAGAGGAGAACGGTCAGCTCTCTCCTATAGGAATAACGGACGATGAGAACGATAAGCTCAACCACCACTTTGGCATGTCCATGACCACGGAGTTTGTCCAGCCTAAGGAAGGCAAGACCACCGATCTCAAAGACATGGTCTTTAAGTTCTCGGGTGACGACGACGTATGGGTGTACATCGATGGCGTACTCGTGGGCGATCTGGGTGGCATTCATGAGAAGGCAACGCTCGAGATCAACTTCGCTAACGGTGAAGTAAAAGTCGGTCATGTCGACGGTGCGAATGGAACCAAGAAGGAAATCG
>CABUZF010000261.1 GCA_902495985.1 uncultured Collinsella sp. | reverse complement strand
CATGGGCGTTCTGGTACAGGTGATCAACCACATGGCGATGCCTGTCGGTATTCCTCAGCAGGCTGTTCTGGTCATCTGTGCGATCGCGCAGGTAGCGTTGCTCCACGGTGCCCGACGCGCCAAGCTGCGCGACGAGTCCGATCCCAACTTCGAACCCAGTGCTGCCGGGCTTTCGGTAGATGCTCTGGAATATGGCGCCAAATGGCATGACGATCCCGAGGCAAAGGCGGCATTTCGCCGCACCGTAGTTCGCCTGACCGTGGCGACAGCGTATCTTTCCGGCGTATTCGCCGCTCTCAACGCGGGCCTCACAACCCTGTATGCTACCGGAGCCGTTGATTTGGGTGACTGGCCGCGCCTGCTGCTTGTCGTGAGCTCGTTGGCTGCCGGCGCACTATTTGACCTGCACGGCCGCTCGTATATGAATATCGGCATGACATGTGCCGCCATACTGTCCACGCTTTCGTTCTTTGTGCTCATCGTCGACGGCAATGGTGGCAACGAGCTCGCTGCCACGATCATTTTTTATCTGGGCTCGGGCTTTTTCGTGGTGTTCTTTACCACAAAATATGCCGCCGTCTCGCTCTATGCGCGCTGGTCATATTTTTGGCCGTGCATGGGTCGCGTCGTCAACAACGTGTGCTCGATGCTCGTGACGGCGCCGGCGGTGGCGATTATCTCGAGTCAAAACGTGCTGGCTGCGGTCGGTGCGGCGCTCGTGATGTTTGTGGGCATTGCGATTACGCTGCTGGGGCAGTTGGGGCAACGAGCCGATGATGCCGTGATGCAGGATGGCCTGCCGCTTGCCACCGACGATCTTGGTGGGGATCTTGCGCCCACATGCTCCGACTCCGAGCCCGTGGAAGCAGCGGAGCTCACGTCCGATGAACGCCTTGATGCCTTCGTCGCCACCTTTGGGCTTACAGAGCGCGAGCGCGATATTCTTGAGGTCTTGGTCGTTTCGGACCAGAGCGTTCAGGACATCGCCACAACGCTCTTTCTTTCGCGTTCCACGCTCTATCGTCACATTTCCTCGATCAACAAGAAGACCGGCACCGCCTCGCGCGTGGCCCTTATCAACTTCTTCTGGTCCTGGACGCCCAAGGACTAGCGTATGAGCCGCCGCCCAGTTCCTTACTCTAACGGGGGGATGTGGCCTCAAAGCACGCCCACATCGACGCCTCGCCTGCGCTAAACTGAAGAGCACGTACGCAATTACGAGAGGAGCCCGCATGGAGGCTTACAAGCAAGAGTTCATCAAGTTTATGGTTGAGTCCGACGTTCTTAAGTTCGGCAGCTTTACGCTCAAGAGCGGCCGTCAGTCCCCGTTCTTTATGAACGCCGGCGCTTACGTGACGGGCTATCAGCTCAAGAAGCTGGGCGAGTATTACGCTCAGGCCATCCACGATAACTTTGGCGACGACTTTGATGTGCTGTTTGGACCGGCCTACAAGGGTATTCCGCTGGCCGTCGTGACCGCAATTGCCTACCACGAGCTGTACGGCAAGGAGGTCAAGTACTGCTGCGACCGCAAGGAGGCCAAGGACCACGGTGCCGATAAGGGCAACCTGCTGGGTTATGAGCCCAAGGACGGCGACCGCGTGGTCATGGTCGAGGACGTCACCACCAGCGGCAAGTCCATCGACGAGACCTATCCCAAGGTTAAGGCTGCTGCCGATGTCGAGATTAAGGGCCTGATCGTGTCCCTCAACCGCATGGAGGTCGGCAAGGGTGGCGTGACCACCGCGCAGAAGGAGATCGAGGCCAAGTACGGTTTCCCCGTCGCGAGCATCGTCTCCATGGCCGAGGTCGTCGAGACCCTCTACAACCACGAGATCGACGGCAAGGTTGTCATCGATGACGAGCTCAAGACCGCCATCGACGCCTACTACGAGCAGTACGGAGCTCAGGAGTAGTTACGGCGTTTTACCAAACGCCGTAACCGGCCGACGCTGCAAGCCCGCCAGAGCGGCAATCTGCCTTTCAACTTCGGCGGCATGACAAAAAGGTCAATGCCGCCTCGTTTCAAGGCACCTTGCTCGCCCTGGCGGGTTTTCGCTGTCGTTGCCAAAACATCGGCGCTTCCGTTGTTGTGGTCATTGGGGACGTTCTTGTTTGACTAGTCGTTTAAGAACGTCCCCAACGACTAGTCAGAAATGAGAGCGGATAATCTCCCGTTTTTGGCCCCCGTGTGGGCTCAAAGTGGGAAATTATCCACGCTCGTTGGATAGGTGTCCGAAAATCAACGCTCATTCGGTTGGCGCAGGGGCAAGCTGTTTTCCGCTGTGGTGCCACATGTGAGCCTGGCCTCCTGTGCCAGATTCTAATAACGAGTTTACGGAATAAATAGTTATTAGAGCTGAAATGGCCGACCTAATGACGAGAAGTCGTTATTAGGTCGGCCATTAGTCATTGGGGACGTTCTTAAATGACTACTTGAGCCCGGGCAGGCGGGTGTAGGGGAATGAGCGCTCTAGGAATTCGGTGCAGCGGGCGTAGTCTTTGGCGAAGTAGCTGCTGTAGAGCGAATCGAGTACGTATTGCATGGCGATGTGGCTTG
>CABUZF010000260.1 GCA_902495985.1 uncultured Collinsella sp. | reverse complement strand
GAAGACGTTGCGGTGATTGTGGACCAGGTGGCGCAGGGGCGCTACGACTCGCTGTGCATGCAGGGCGAGAACTCGTTTGTGAACCGCCTGTCCGAGCGCGTGGTGACGGCCGGAAGCAACGCGGGGATTGTCTACCACGAGGAGCCGTTTGAGCACGCCTTTGACGCACCGGTCTACCAGTTCTGCGCCTTTGTGGACCCGGCCGACGAGCATATCGTGACCGATGCGGTGGCGCATTCTCTCACTACGCGCTGGTGTGATTTGTTCTGCGACATTATCCCTGCCAACGGCGGTAAGGACCTGGGCGTGGCGGCGACGCTGGAGCGCCTGGGCATCGATGCGAGCGAGGCGATTGCCTTTGGCGATGGCGAGAACGACCTGTCGATGTTTTCCGCCGTGGGCACGAGCGTGGCCATGGGCAACGCGCAGGACACGGTGAAGGCTGCAGCGACCTACGTGACGACCGCCGTGGACGACGACGGCATCTGCAACGCCGCGAAGCACTTTGGATTGATGTAACTGCGGGCCGGCACCTGGCACCTGGGGACACTCCTTGCGGGGCGTCCCCATTTTGTTTTCGTCCCGCACGTTTTGTGAAACACGGCTAACTTTTAGACAAAGTAGTAAGACATGGGCAACTTTTGCGGTAAAGTTAGCCGTGGAAAGTATCCAAAGGCTAACTAGCAATCATCGCGAAAGGCGGCCCATGGCCCTACGTGAATCCGGAGAAGACTATCTCGAATCAATCTACGTTCTGTCGGAACGTCAGGTCATCGTGCGCTCGATCGACGTTGCGGAGTATCTCGGCGTAACCAAGGCGAGCGTTTCCAAGGCCATGGCGACGCTGGAAAGCAACGGCTATGTCGAAATGGGCAAACGAGATGTTCATCTGACAGAGCGAGGGCTGGAGGTCGCTCGCCAAATGTGGGAGCGTCACTGCTTTTTCGTGGGGCTGCTGGAGGATGCGGGTGTTTCGGCTGAGGTCGCGTCGCAAGAGGGCTGCCACATGGAGCACTGCCTGAGCGAGGAAAGCTTCGAGAAACTGAGTGCGATGCTGAACCGGGGCGAGGCGACGGGCCAAGCGGCGGAATCCTAACGAACCCCCAGTAGCGCGGAGTTCGCGCAAAGCGCGAACCAGCGACCGGGACCAGCGGCCCTTTCGGCCAAGTCCATTTCAGCAAAGGAACCCTGCCAGCAAGCGATGCCCAAGAACTGCCAGCTACGTCACCGCAGGCCGGGGCCGGGCTTGGTTTTGAAAACACTCCGCAGCGCGAGGCCCGTCTTTCCGTTGCTCCGCAGGAGCAGGAAAGGCGGGCCTCATGCGCGAGGACGTTTTCAAAACCAAGCCCGGCCCCGGCCGGAGGGACCACGAGTGCTACAGGTTCTTGACACCCATCGCGCGCATGGCGTTCAGGATGGCGATGATCGCCACGCCTACGTCGCCGAACACGGCAAGCCACATGTTGGCGATGCCCATCGCTGCCAGCACAAGGATCAGCAGCTTAACGCCCAGCGCAAAGATGATGTTCTGCCAGACGATCGTCATGGTCTTGCGTGCCACGCGGATCGCGCGGGAAATGTTGGACGGCTTGTCGTCCATGAGCACGACATCGGCGGCCTCGATCGCAGCGTCAGAACCCATAGCGCCCATGGCAATGCCCACATCGGCGCGCGTAAGCACGGGCGCATCGTTGATGCCGTCGCCCACAAAGGCGAGCTTGCCCTTGCCACTCTCGGTTGCAAGCAGCGCCTCGACGCGCTCGACCTTATCGCCCGGCAGCAGCTGCGCGTGGAACTCGTCGAGACTGAGTTGCTTGGCCACAGACGCCGCAACCTCCTCGCGGTCGCCCGTGAGCATGACGGTGCGCTTGACACCGGCGGCGTGCAGGTCGCGAATCGTTTGCTCAGCATCGGCCTTGACGGTGTCTGCAATCACGATGTGGCCGGCGTACACGCCGTCAACGAGCACATGCAGAATCGTTCCGACGACCTCGCAATCGGGCGCTTCGACTCCGGCCGCGGCGAGCATCTTTGCGTTGCCAACGACGACGTGCTTGCCGTCGATGGTTGCCGTCACGCCATGGCCCGCGTCGTTGGTGGAGTCGCTTACGCGCTTGGGGTCGACCTCGCCCTGGTAGGCGACACGTACGGACTGCGCGATGGGGTGATCGGAGAACGACTCAGCAAGGGCTGCGACTTCGAGCAACGACTGCTCGGTATAGCCGGCCTCGGGGTGTACCGCGACCACCGAGAACGTGCCGTTGGTGAGGGTGCCCGTCTTGTCAAAGACGACGGTGTCCACGTCGGCGAGCGTCTCGAGGTAGTTAGAACCCTTGATGAGAACGCCCAGCTTGGATGCGCCGCCGATGCCGCCAAAGAAACTAAGCGGCACGCTGATCACCAACGCGCACGGGCAGCTGACGACCAAGAAGGTCAGGCCGCGCAGAATCCAGTCGGACCAGGCACCGGTGACCAGGCCACCGCCGAGCGCGAGCACCGCGGCAGCGCCGGTGACGGCGGGCGTGTAGATGCGGGCAAAGCGCGTGATGAAGTTCTCGGTGCGT